>DASUOZ010000497.1:0-4167 GCA_036276375.1 Pyrinomonadaceae bacterium
AACCAGAATCGGACGTTCATTGATCGTGGCGATGCCTTCCAGATAGTGACCACTCAATCCGGTGAGGGCCTCGGGCGGCGCTTCGATCGACTCCGGCGCGATCTTCAGGAACTCGCGCGCCGTATCGACTACAAGCCCGACCACCCTTGTGCCCGTGTTAATAACCACCAATCGCGAACGCAGATCGCGTGCGACTCTTTCAAACCCAAAACGCGTGCGTAGATTCAACGCCGGAATCACCTGGCCGCGAACCAGCACCACTCCCTCGACCGCCGGATGAGCATTGGGAACTGACGCGACGTCTTCGATCATGTCGATCTGTTGCACGTAGCGACTGCGCACGCCGTAAGTCGTGCCGGCCAACTCGAAAAGTATGAATGGTTCCATAACTCTTGTCCGTGTGGTCCGTGTAAATCCGTGGCCTAATGCCGTGCTGTTACGGCAAGCTGTCGCAACGCGGTGATATCCAGGATCAACACGACGCGCTGATCTCCGAGCTCGGTAGCTCCGGCGATACCTTTGCTTTCCGCTAGTGGGTCCTTGATCGCGCGCACGACGATCTCGCGTTGGCCCAATATGCGATCGACCGCCAGTCCGACAGCGTTTGTTTCCTCGCCAAGCACCAGCACATGAAAGTTTGCTCCGCGCTCGTCGTGCAGCTCGAAAACACGCGCCAGGCGCAGTAACGGAAGCACTCTGCCGCGATAGGAAATGATTTCGTTGTTTTCGAGGATCCTGGTGGAGGCCGATTCGACTTCCATCACTTCTCTCACCGCCGACTGCGGCACGGCAAACCGCTGGCCGTTGACACTGACGATGAGGGCTTCGGCGATCGCGAGCGTCAAAGGCAACTCGATCGTGAAAGTGGTTCCCGCGCCGGCTGTCGTCGCCAGTGATATGCGCCCGCCGAGCTCGGCGAGGGCTTTTTTGACGACGTCCATTCCCACGCCGCGGCCGCTCTCGCGGTCTGCTTCATCGCGGGTCGAGAATCCGGGCGTGCAAATCAGATCGAGCAAAGCGTTGTCGTCCATTTCGACGTTGCCGTAATTGAGACCTTTCGCTGTGGCTCGTTGCCGCACGAGATTGCGATCGATGCCGCGCCCGTCGTCGGCGATCTTGATCACGATTCTCTCGCCGGCGGTCATTGCGCTTAACGACAAAGATCCTTCACTTCGTTTGCCGTGTGCTTCACGCTCGCCGACGGGTTCCAGACCGTGACTAACCGCATTTCGCACGAGGTGCAGCAGCGGATCCATCATCCGCTCGACCAGAAACTTGTCGATCTCCGTTTCGCCGCCGCTCATTTCCACGACGATCTTCTTGCCGCTTTCCCGCGCGAGATCGCGCACGACGAACGTCATGCGCTCGAATATTTCGCCGATCTGGACCATGCGCACGCGCATGACGCTTTCGCGCAAGTCGCGTAACTGCCGCCCGATGCCTGCACTTGTTTCCTGAAGCGAACGCGAGAGCGCGGGCGGCGCCACGCGTTTCAACTCTGCCAGTTGATCGTCAAGGCGAGTGCGACTGATCACCAGCTCGCCGATGATGCGCATCAACTCGTCGAGCCGGTCGAGATCAACGCGCACGACACTTGCGGGAGCGATCGTTGGAACTGATTGGCGTGCCTGCGGCGCCGGCTCGACCGCAAAAAGCTTAAACGTCAAGCCGTCGGCTTCGAGACGCGCAAATGCCTGCTCGTCTGCATTTGTCGCAACGATGAACTCGAACGCAATCTCGCCCGCGCCCTTAACCACCGGCTTGGCCTGGAGCAACTGGCCCAACTCCTGCAATCGCGAGCGCACGCTGTTCACGTTTACGCCTCGTGCGGCGAGCTCCGCAGTCGGCGTAAACTCGACTTGCCAACGAATCGGTGTGGCGCCGTAGTTCGTTCGTTCGCGTTGCGGGACCGCAGCAGTTGCCGGATTGGAAGTCAGGGCTTGGAGGCGCTCAACAGCCTCATGGATCGACGGAATCGCTTGCTCATTGCGACGTGCGTTGATGACGCTTTCGAGCAAAGCAACACCGGCCGCGAGCGCTTCAAATCCCGGCTTGGTCAGAATCAAAATTCCTTCACGCAGTTCGCGCAGATAACTTTCGAGGTGATGGGCGAGTTGCTCAGCCTCGGCCAGGCCGACCATACCGGAGATGCCCTTGAGCGTGTGGAAGCTGCGAAAAAGATTGTTGAGCAGCACGCGATCGACCGCGCCCGCGTCGACTTCGTCCTCGAGCGTCACGAACGAGCGACGGATCGAGACAAGGTGCTCGTCACACTCGGCGTAGTAGTCGTCCAGAAACTGGTCGAAGAACTCGCCGTGAATATCGGGATTCGGATTGTCCATCAACTCGCGTTCAGTAATGAGTCTACGACGTCGGCCAACTGTCGCGGATCAAAAGGCTTTGTCAGGTAGCGGTTCGCGCCCGCGGCAAGGGCTTCGGTCCGGCTGCTCTCCTCACTCTTAGTGGTGAGCACTACGATGGGAATGTCTCGATAGGCCTGGTGACTGCGCACGAAATCGATCACTTCCATACCGTGCATGTCCGGCATATTCAGATCGAGCACCATGAGATCCACGGGTTCTATCGCGAGCCGTTCGATAGCCTCGAGGCCACTGCCGGCCTGCGTCGACTTCACGCTACCTAAGGCGCCGAGTGACGTAATCACCATGCGCCGCATGGTGGGCGAATCGTCGACCACTAAGATGTTGTTAGTCTTGAGTCTATCCGGCACTTCAAAAGGCACACTTCGATTGGATTTGACCAGATCGTGGGGGAGCACAACGGCAAATCGGGGATGTTTAGTTCAGGGGACGGCTATTCTACGGCAAGATATGGGATTACCAAAACGAAGTTTGTCTTATGTGAACGCTGACGCTTACGCGCGGTAAACGGTAGAGCTCGGGAATAAAAAGACGGTCTCCGCAGTATTAAGGGTGTATCGCGCGAGGAGGCAAAGCCCGTCAGTCCCCTACGCGCGAGACTCACCAGCTTTGCGGATGCGGCTTCTCCGCATCCCGAAAACGTATAATTGGCGCTTACCGATCGGAACTGCGCGGAGGTCTAAGTTGAATTGTCAAAGGGCTGTGGAGATCAATGCATACGTCGATGGAGAGTTGGATCAGACTCAGGCGGCGGCCGTGCAACAACATCTCGACGAGTGCGAAACGTGCGACCGCGACTATCGCTATTACGTCGCGTTGCGCTCATCCTTGCGGAACAGTTCGCTTTATCAACGTACGCCGCTGGAATTGAAAATGCGCATCAGGGCGTTGTCACAAACGGACGCGGAGAAAGAAGCAGCTAAACGCCTGATCGGACTTCCCTGGTAGCCGGTTTCGCAAGACTCACATCAGTATTCCCTGCGTAGTTACTTCGTTGCAGCACTCACAAACCAGTTGCGCCAGCCGTTTGCGGGCACGAGCCAAACGCGACATCACGGTGCCCACCGGAACGTCGGTCACCTCCGCAATCTGTTTATACGACAGCTCCTCAAACTCTCTCAGCACGATTACCTCGCGAAACTCTGCCGGCAGCTTTCGCAACGCACGCCGGATCATTTGCTTGTCCGCTTCTTTCAACAGCAGCGTTTCCGGATCGGGAACGTCCGAGATGTGCGTATCTGTTTCCTCGTCGAAGCGAGCCGCTGCCTCGGGCAATCGATTGCGCTGGATCCACGTGTAATAAGTATTCCGCACGATTGCCAGCAGCCACGGGCGCGCGTCGCCGCCTTTGAAAGCGTCGAAGTGTTTCAAAGCGCGGAGGTAGGCTTCCTGCACCACATCTTCAGCATCTCGTCCGTCGCGAGTGAGCCAGCGAGCGAGATTGTAAGCCGCGTCCAGATGCGGCAAGAGTGCGTCTTCATAATTTGCAGTCGTGACTCTCATGCGACGCTCTTCCTCGGTGGTCCTCAGGATTCCGGTTCTCTGCACTTCTTGAGTTGCTCGGCAACAAAAAGCGGCGGGTTGAGATGATGGGCACCGCGCGCAATCAGGTTTTTGATTACCGCGATGCCCTCGCAGTCGATGAACGAAATGTTGGTCAGATCCACGTTGAGCGTCAGTCCTTCGTCCAGCACAGACTCAGCGGAGTCTCGTAATAACTCCACCCATTGACCGGTCACGCGACCATCCAATTGCAGGGTGATCTCCTCTTTCGACAAAACAGCTC
>DASUOZ010000498.1:0-5737 GCA_036276375.1 Pyrinomonadaceae bacterium
ATCGCGTACGCGCCAAACTCCCGCTCGAATTGCTTGCGTGAGTTTGGATTGTAGAGCGTAACGCCGTTTGCTTTCATAATGCGCGAGATCGCGCTCTTCGGCGACAACAGTTTCCACTCGCGATTCTGACCGTCGCGCAAACGAAAGCGCGCCTTCTTCAACTCCACGGGCATGCCGCTCTGAAACGCCAACTCCATGCGCAACGGCAACACCCCGCTTAACGGCAGGTTTGCTTCAAACAGTTCCTGGCTCTCTTCATCCGACAACAGCGGCGCCACGCGGATGGTCACGCCGCCGGCGTCCGCGCTGCGCGTGTTTGCGGGCAGCGGCGGCAGCTCGGTAGCGGGCTTCACTTTGAAGAGCGAACCGCTGCAAGAGGCCGAGATTACGGGCAGCAAAAGCAAAACGATCGAGAGGAAGCGCCGGGTCATGGAGGCAATTTAGCACAATCGTTGTGATCTGTGGCTCTATGTTACTATCCAAAAATTTATGATTAGACCATTTCGTGGGGTTCACCCGCAGATTCACCCAACCGCGTACGTGGACCCAAGCGCTCAAGTAATCGGTGACGTACACCTCGGGGAAGAAGCCTCGATCTGGTGTAACTGCACGGTTCGTGGAGACATCCATTACATTCGCATCGGCGCTCGCGCCAACCTTCAGGACAACTGCGTCATGCACGTGCAGAACGGCACGCACCCCACGATTCTGGAAGAGGAAGTCACTGTCGGACATAGCGTGACGTTGCACGGCTGCTACGTCGAACGCGGATCTTTAATCGGCATCGGTTCGATTCTGCTCGACGACGTCCGGGTTGGTGAGTTTTCCCTGATCGCAGCCGGATCGCTGGTGAGCCCCAGAACAGTGATTCCACCGCGCTCGCTGGCCATGGGACGGCCGGCGCGCGTGAAGCGTCCGTTGACTGACCAGGAAGTGGCTGACCTCGCGCATTTTTGGCAGAACTACGTCAACTACACGCGCGAGTACCTACGAGAACAATCCAATTTGTAATTTACGCGGGGTTCTCTATCTTTAAGTAAATGCCTTCGACCAGAACTCAACCCCAAAACACTCAACCGCCCCGCGGCATGCGCGACTTTCTGCCCAGCGAAGTTCGCAAACGCGAATACGTCATCCGTGTAATCAAGGAGGTCTACGAGCGTTACGGTTTTGAGCCGCTCGAAACGCCCTCGGTCGAGAACATCGAGACGTTGATGGGCAAGTATGGCGAAGAAGGCAACCAGCTCATTTACAAGATACTGAAGCGCGGCGTGCACGAGAGCACGGGCGAAGCCGATCTGGCGCTGCGTTATGACTTGACCGTGCCGCTCGCGCGCGTCGTGGCGGAGTATCGTGACAAGCTGCCGAAGTTTTTCAAGCGTTACCAGATTCAGCCCGTGTGGCGCGCGGACCGACCCGCGCGCGGGCGCTATCGGGAGTTTTATCAGTGTGACGTCGACGTGCTGGGATCGCGATCGATGATTGTCGAGGCGGAGATTTGCGCTGCCGCGAGTGAAGTTCTGACGAAGCTAGGGTTCAATGAGTTCTGCGTACGCCTCAATCACCGCCAAGCGCTGACCGGCATACTCGGCGTCGCCGGCGTCGCGTTGGAGCATCATGATTCAGCCCTGATCGCCTTAGACAAACTCGACAAGATCGGGCGCGAAGGCGTTGAGAAGGAATTCGTTGCGAGAGGTATAACTGCGCACGCCAGTCTTATCCTTTTAAATTTTTTCTCCGCTCTCGCTGAACTGGAGCACGCCGCGGATCTGGCGGATCAACCACAACAAGCTCTGAATCGCGCGATTCTCGGCCGCATCGTCGAATTTGTCGGCGACAACGAGCTCGGCTCTCGAGGCGTTGCCGAGTTGCAGTCGATCCTCGACTTCGCGGAAGCGACGCCCGCCGCCGGACGGATCAAAATCGATCCGAGCCTCGCGCGTGGACTTTCCTACTACACCGGCGCGATCATGGAGATCAACGTGAAAGACCTGGCAGGGAGCCTCGGCGGCGGCGGCCGTTATGACAATCTCGTCGGCATGTTTCTCGGCCAGGACGTTCCTGCGTGCGGCTTTTCATTGGGGTTGGAACGAATCCTCGTCGTGATGAGCGAGAAGGAAATGTTTCCGCCGCAGGTCGTCACCACGCCGGCGGATCTAATGGTCGCGATCTGGAACGAGCAGACGATGGGCGACTCGCTCGCGCTCGCGCAGACGCTGCGCGCCGAGGGCTTGCGAGTTGATCTGTATCCGGAGGCTGATAAGCTCGGGAAACAGTTTAAGTACGCGTCATCGCGCGGCATTCCCTTCGTCGCATTGCTCGGCGACGACGAGCGCGCCCAGGGCAAGGTGGGTCTTAAAGACATGACAACGGGCCAGCAGAGAGCATTGTCGGTGGCCGAAGTCGTGAGGCTGGCGGCGGGCAGATCGTAGGAATTAATGGAAGCAATTATTCAGAACTACCTCGACGATTCGCGCAAGGCGATGCGCGCATACAAGAAACTCGCAGAGAAGGCGCTCGACCAGCTCACGGACGACGAGTACTTCATCACGCTCGACGAAGAGTCAAACAGCGTCGCCGTTGTCATGAAGCACATGGCCGGGAACATGTTCTCGCGTTGGACTGACTTCTTGACGACCGATGGCGAGAAGCCGAATCGCAATCGTGATTACGAATTCATCATCGAGCGCGACACGACCAAGGAAGACGTGCGCGATTACTGGGAGCGCGGCTGGCAATGCGTCTTTGACGCGCTCGACCCGTTGCAAATCGAAGATTTAGAGAAGAGAGTATTTATTCGCGGCGAGGAGCACACAGTCGTACAGGCGATTAACCGCCAACTGATGCATTACGCGTATCACGTCGGCCAGATCGTCTTTCTCGCCAAACACTTTCGCGCCACCGGCTGGAGCTCGTTGAGTATTCCGAGAAACCGTTCAATATAAAACCATCCACAGATTACACAGAAGAATCTGCGTAATCTGTGGATTGCAAGAGAAGCTTTATAATGCTGGACCATTTAGGAAACCTGGAACGCACGCATTCATGTGGTGCACTGCGGGCAACGGACATCGGCAAGCAAGTGACGCTCATGGGCTGGGTCGCGAAGCGTCGCGATTTCGGCGAACTCACGTTTATCGATCTGCGCGATCGCGCCGGCATTACGCAGGTGGTGCTGAACAGGGACGTCTCCGCCGAAGCGCACGCCAAGGCAAAAGAATTACGCGGCGAGTACGTAATCGCCGTGACCGGCAAGGTCGTAATGCGCGACGAGAACACGCGCAATCCGAAAATCAGTACCGGCGACGTCGAGGTCCATGCGACCGGGCTCCTGATTCTTAACGACGCGCGCACGCCGCCGTTCCAACTCGACGCCGCGCCCGACGCGCTCGCCAGTGAAGACCTGCGTTTGAAGTATCGCTATCTCGATCTGCGCCGGCCGCAGCTTCAGGCGAACCTCGTGCTGCGACATCGCGTGACGAACGAAATCCGCCGCTACATGACGGCGCAGGGATTTACCGAGATCGAAACGCCGATTCTGATCAAGTCGACGCCTGAAGGCGCGCGCGACTACGTCGTGCCCTCGCGGATCTTTCCCGGAAAGTTCTTCGCGCTGCCACAGTCGCCGCAACTGTTCAAGCAGTTGTGCATGATCGGCGGCCTGGACAAGTACTTCCAGATTGCGCACTGCTTTCGCGACGAAGATTTGCGCGCCGATCGCCAACCGGAATTCACACAGCTCGACGTCGAGATGAGCTTTGCCACGCCCGATCAGATCTACTCGCTGATCGAGGGTCTGTTTGCCAGCGTCTTCAAGCTGATCGGTGTCGATCTGCCCACGCCGTTTCCACGTTTTACCTTTGCGGAAGTGATGTCGCGCTACGGTTCTGACAAACCCGACCTGCGTATCCAGGGACTCGAGTTGCAGGACCTGACTCAGTCTCTTGCACCAGAGGCGTTAGCGGCCCGATTAGGTGCAGGTACGCAGCTAAAGGGACTCGTCGTTCCTGGTGGATCCAAAGTCTCACGGAAAATATTGGATGAACTGCAAGAGTTCGCAAAGAGATATGGAGCTACCGCGCTCTACTGGATCAAATTGGGCGACGATCTGTCTTCATCTCTTCTAAAAGCTCACGGCCAGGAGGCAGTGGAGGGATTAGCGAATGCAGCGGGGGCGAACAAGGGGGATTTAGTACTGATCGTCGCCGGCAAACCAAAAGTGGTAGCCGCGAGTCTCGGTGCTTTAAGAAACGAAGTCGCCAAACGCGAGAAGCTGATCCCCGCGAACGTCTACGCGCCGCTTTGGGTAACCGACTTCCCGATGTTTGAGTTTCACGAAGAAGACGGCCGTTACTACTCGATGCACCATCCGTTCACGTCGCCGGTCGATGAAGACTTACAGTTGCTCGAACGCGCGGTCGAGGGTGGTGAACCCGAACTGCTCGCGCAGATTCGCACCAAAGCCTACGATCCCGTCATCAATGGCGTCGAAATGGCAAGCGGCTCGATTCGTATTCACCGGCGCGACGTGCAGCGGCTCGTGTTCAAAGCTCTCGGCCTGACAACTGAGGAGGCGCGTGAGCGCTTCGGGTTCTTCCTCGACGCGCTCGAGTATGGCACTCCACCGCACGGCGGCATCGCGCCCGGTATCGACCGCCTGATGATGGTTCTCGCGGGCACTGACAACATGCGCGACGTAATCGCGTTCCCGAAAACGGCGTCGGCCGCGGACCTGATGATCGACGCTCCCGGTGAGGTCGATCCCAAACAGTTGGAAGAACTGCACCTGAAGATAGTGGACTAGGGCCAGGGACGTACACGGAAGGACACGGACAGAGTGTCTAATCAGTCCGTGTGTATGTCCGTGTAGGTCCGTGGCTGAAAAAATGCCAACCATACGGCTACTTCGCGAACACCTCGACGCAATGATTGCTCATGCTCGCGAAGTGGCTCCGGCGGAATGTTGCGGGCTCATTGGCGGTCTCCCAGACAACAACGCCCGAAGCATCTACCGGCTGCGCAACGTCACCGCTAATCCGGAACTCGGCTATGAAGCGGCGCCCGAGGATCTCTTCGCCGCCCAGCGGCGGATGCGCGAGCGCGGCGAGGAACTACTCGCGATTTATCACTCACACCCGCGTGCCGCCGACCCCAGCCCGTCGGAAACCGACGTCCGGCTCGCTTATTACCCTTCAGCAACTTACCTGATCGTGGGGCTCGGCGGAACCGAACCCACCGTCCGGGCGTTTTCCATTTCCGAACGGGAGCATAACTGGGAACCGGTTGAGTATGAGATCGCGGGCGAGTAAGATTTAACCGCGCCCGGGAATGACCCCCGGGGCGAGGCAGCCGCAGAGAATGGAAACGAAGAAGAGTAAGTACGACACGAACCCACTCGATCCGGACGTTGAACGCAACGCGGAGGAGTCGTGGGGCGGCAATCCGACGCAAAACGTCGGGGGCGCGACGCGTCCAGTCGGGGAGGCCGCGCAAAGCGCCAACGAAGACGCACGGCAGAATGCTTACTCCGAAGCTCCGACTCGTCGCTATGAAAGCCCACCGCTCGAAACGTCGTATCCGTCGGTGTTTGTGCCTCCGACCTACGCGCCGCCCGCGCAGTATCAGCAGGCAGCGCCGAATGCTTATAACAACACGATAAAAAATCCGCCGACGGCGCGCCCGGTAATCGGCCTTGGTATTCCCGAGAAGTGGGCGGTGTTGCTGGCCTATGCTCCGT
>DASUOZ010000499.1:0-6296 GCA_036276375.1 Pyrinomonadaceae bacterium
GAAACTGGAGAGACTCAAGAGTTGATATGTGAAGGCTATGAAGGCGGTCACATAGTCAAAACTGTCGAGATTCCAGAGGTTGAATCTCTGCTTGACTATGCGCTAGGATGGCCGTGCTTTGGAAATTCGTCCTTTGCGCTAGTTTGAGCAGAGGAAGTGGGTTTCTAAACGGCCCTGCGACTACTTGCCGGTAGTGGTAGGGCCTTTCTTTCTCAATCAAACAGACTCTACTTTATTGTTGAAGTGAAGACTCCCAAAGATTGACGCGACATTGTGAGTCATGGGGGGAAACGATTGAATCTAGAACGTGATTTTCCGGCTGTCAACAGAAACCTTTGCAGTGAGATGGGCATTATTCAGCAACAAAAGTCAGATCGGTTTCTTATTCCGTTACGATAAAAGCGCTTACGTCTCTGTGTTGTTATTGCAAAGAATTTTTCCCACTAAATCATTAATGAGTGAACATACCCATATTCGGATAAGTGTTTTCACGTAACCAAAACGCCAGACCGTAGCTGCGCCGCTCGTTACGTAAGCACTGGCGATTCGTGAACGGATAGAACTTACCACGTGACTTATTTCAGAGATTTCTAAAGAAGACATATTGAAGCGCAAGATGGCTGCGAGTAGGATTGCCGCATACAGCCATGGACGATCTACTCGCGGCGCGCTCGCAAATGGCGATGTCGCTCGCTTTCCACATCATCTTCGCGGCGATTGGTATCGCGATGCCGCTGTTGATGATCATCGCCGAGTGGAAATGGCTGCGCACCAAAGACTCCATCTACCTCACGCTCGCACAACGCTGGGCCAAAGGCACCGCAATTCTCTTCGCCGTCGGCGCAGTGTCGGGCACGGTGCTTTCGTTTGAACTCGGTTTGTTGTGGCCCACGTTCATGGGATATGCCGGCGCGATTATCGGTATGCCGTTCTCGCTCGAAGGCTTTGCCTTCTTCACCGAGGCGATCTTTCTCGGAATCTATCTCTACGGCTGGAAGCGCGTTCCGCCACGCGCGCACCTCTTCGCGGGCGCGATGGTGGCGCTGAGCGGCGCTCTTTCCGGCATCTTCGTAGTCATCGCCAACGCCTGGATGAACACGCCCACCGGATTTCGCCTCGTCGACGGCAAACCAGTCGACATCGATCCTATTGCTGCGATGATGAATCCCGCAGCGTTCTCGCAGACCCTCCACATGACACTCGCCGCGTACGCCGCGACCGGCTTTGTCGTGGCGGGAATTCACGCTTTCATGCTGCGGCGCGACCCCGACAATCGCTTTCACCGCGCGGCGCTCGCGATCGCGCTACTCGTTGGCGGTGTCAGCGCAATCCTGCAACCGTTGAGCGGCGACTTACTCGCCAAAGCAGTCGCCAAAAACCAACCAGTGAAGCTCGCGGCTTTCGAAGGACAGTTTCAAACCGAACAGGGCGCGCCTCTGCGAATCGGCGGACTTCCCGACGAAGAAGCGCGCGTGACGCGTTACGCGATTGAAGTTCCATATGGCCTCAGCATACTGGCGTTCGGCGATCCCAGCGCGGTTGTAAAAGGCCTGAACGATTTCCCTGCGGACACGCACCCGCCGGTCGCGATCGTGCACCTCGCCTTTCAGATCATGGTCGCGTGCGGCGTGGCGATGATGTTGGTAACGGCGTGGGCGCTTTGGCGCTACTGGCGTGGACGACGAAAACAAGCGTGGCTGGATTCGAAATGGTTTTTGCGCGCCCTCGTCGCAGCCTCGCCGCTTGGTTTCATCGCGATCGAAACCGGTTGGACCGTAACGGAAGTGGGCCGGCAGCCGTGGATCATTTACGGCGTGATGCGCACGAGTGAAGCAGTGACGCCGATGCCGGGATTGATTGTTCCGTTCATAACGTTCACCGTGCTTTACATCTTTCTCGCGGTGATCACAGTGTTCCTGTTACTACGGCAGGTGGCGGCGAGTCCACGAGATCCGCAGCCGCGTCCGGAGGAGGCCCGCGTTGCCGCTTGAAACGATTAGCGCCGGCGTAATGGTCGGGTCACTCGTCCTCTACGCGCTTTTGGGCGGAGCCGACTACGGCGGTGGAGTATGGGACCTGTTTGCGTTTGGTCGCCGCGCACGCGAGCAACGGGCCCTCATCGCGGACGCAATCAGTCCGGTGTGGGAAGCCAATCACGTCTGGCTGATACTCGTGATCGTGATTCTCTTCACGGCCTTTCCGCCGGCGTTCGCCGTCATCGCGACAGCGCTGCACATTCCGATAACGTTAATGCTCATCGGCATCGTTTTACGCGGCACTGCGTTCACTTTTCGCACGTATGACGTTCAACGCGACGACGTGCAACGCCGCTGGAGTCTCGTGTTTTCCATCGCCAGCATCATCACGCCGATACTGCTAGGCACGATCCTCGGCGCGATCGCGTCCGGAACGATTCGCGTCGAGAACGGCCACGTCACGAGCGGGTTTGTCAGCTCGTGGCTCGCGCCGTTCCCGCTAGCGGTTGGTTTCTTCGCGCTCGCGTTGTTTGCCTTTCTCGCGGCGGTGTATTTGACGGTTGAAGCCGAACAACGCGGCTCAGCAACTCCGGTAAATCCGACCGACCCGCGCAGGCTGCCGGACGACTTCCGTCTCCGCGCGCTACTCGCCGGAATTGCAGTTGGTCTATTGGCATTAACTGTTTTCATTCTCGCCGGCACAGGCGCGCCGACAGTCCGCGCGGGCATTAGTCGCACGTGGTGGGCGCTGGCGCTGCACTTCGTCACTGCCGTGTTCGCCGTCAGCGCCTTCGCCGCTCTTTGGACCAGACGCTACAAACTGGCGCGCATTTGCGCCGCCGCCCAGGTCACGTTGATCCTGCTCGGCTGGGCCTTCGCGCAATACCCACACCTGGTCGAACCGGATCTCACCATCACCTCGGCCGCCGCACCCGCAATCACCCTCCAACTCCTGCTCGCCGCTCTCGCCGCGGGCGCGCTCCTGTTGTTCCCTTCGTATTACTACCTGATCCGCGTGTTCAAAGCTGAATGACCGCCCGAATGACGCGGTCACAACCTTTGGCTTCCTGCGAGCATCCGAAACGCGGGAAGCAGGTGCTTTCTCCCGCTTGCAAAAGCATTCAACTACTGCTAAACCTCCCACAACGGAATGCCCTCAAGGAGAAGTATCATGAGAAAAACATTTCGACTGCTGCTCGCCGCAACGCTGCTGTTGTCCACTGCTGCGCCGCTGTTGGCTGATACGATTCGGCTCAAGGACGGCAGCGTCATTCGCGGACAGGTGATCGGGTTTAAGGACCAGCAGTTCACGATCCTGATCGGCGGCAGCGCCAGAGGACGGCGCGGGCAAACCACCGTCTATGTCGAAGACGTCGAGTCGATCGAGTTCGACGCAAATACAAGCGGCGCCGGCAGCACCGATGAGATGACCGCCCAGAACAACCCTCCCGTAATGCGGCCCAACACTCAACCCGACTACAACGCCGGTTCAAACCCACGAACGATCGATCCGCAGCCCAACTCCGCACCGCTGACTTTCTTTACGATTAAAGTCGGAGTGCGTGCTGACAGCGCCAACAACGGCTGGACCAACAGCGGTCTCGTGGTGAGAAAGGGTCAGCGCCTGCGCATCAGTGCGTCAGGCCGCGTCTCGCTTGGCCGCGGACGTTTTTCGACGCCCGGTGGGCTGACGGGCACGTCCGATCAAGACAAGTTGATGCGGAACGAAGCGACCGGAGCCCTGATTGCCGTCATCGGCGACGATAACGACGATTTCATTTTGATCGGCCCGCGCCGGGAGTTTGTCGCGCAGCGCGATGGCGTGCTCTTCCTGGGCGTCAACGAGGGCGATTTGGCCGATAACACGGGTACTTACGATATCGTTATCGAGGCGGAAGCAATCGGCCGGTAGTGGTAAACTCCGTTCATACGCGCCGCATCAGACCCTTTGACCGTCGCGGTGATCCTCGGGAGTGAGAACTATGAAATACAACCGAATATACGTGTTTTTTGCGGTGGCTCTTTCCGTTCTGCTGGTGATGGGGCTGACTATCCCCGGCTTTTCGCAGTCGCGGCGCCAGCCGCCGACCTCGAACGAGAAGAAAAACAAGCGTCCCGGCGAGACGAAGCCCGGCGATCCGCAGCAGGAACCCGTTCCGCAGGACATCCTTCCCACCAAACCTCAGGACATCGAGAAGGTCACTGTTTCGACGAACCTTGTGAACATCGACGCGGTCGTTTATCACAAAAAGTCCGGCCAGATCGTGACCGGCTTAAAGAAACCAAACTTCGCGGTCTTCGCCGACGGCGTACAGCAAACAATCACAAACTTCGCGACGCCCGAAGCGCCGATCACCGTCGCGATGGTCGTCGAATACAGCAAGTGGTCGGAAATGTTCGGCCTTTACGGCAACCGCGGCTACGAGCCGGGCACGTATGAAGTCATCCGGCCGACGGCGATGTTTCTTTCGCAGTTCATCAAGCCTCCTGACGACTACGTTTCCGTGACGGCTTTTGACATCCGTCCGACTCCGTTAACTGACTTTACTAATGATCCCGGTCGGCTGAATGCCGTTGTGACGCTGTTGTTGAGAAACACACCGGCGTTTCGCGAGACGAACCTGTTTGACGCGTTGAAGTTTGTGATGGTCGGCGGGCGCGCTGATTCAGTCGTGCTCGAGGAGTCGAAGTCCGATAAGTCTGATTACTCCGGAATGGTTGCAGTGCAGGGACGCCGCCGCGCGGTGCTGCTGATCGCGTCGGGCATCGACACCTTCAGCAAAATCAACTACGGCGACGCGCGTAAGGTGCTCAAGAATTCCGGCGTGCCGGTTTACATCATCGGTACCGCGAACTTGTTTAAGAAAATGTACGGCGATAGCCTGCCGGCCACCGACAGTATGCTGGGAATGCCCGGCCGCATGAGCTGGCTCCAGGCTGACAACGCGCTGCAAACGTTTGCCAAGGAAACCGGCGGCGCTTATTTTCCGGTGACGTTTGAAGGTGAGTTGCCGAAAGTGCTCGGCAACATCAACGCGCTACTCCGCAACCAGTACAGTCTTGGTTTCAATCCCGGTGACGTGCGCGACGGCAAGGAGCACAAGTTGAAGGTGAGTGTGGACGTCGACGGCGATGGAACGTTCGACGACAAGGAGTACACGATTCAGGCGCGCCAGGTCTACATCGCGCCGAAGCCTGATTCAGCTCAAACTCAGAAACCGTAAATACGCAGGCGGAACTCGTCGTTGAAAGAGACGATTTCCGCCTTCCGATTTGAAAAACGTCTCGCCTCGCGCAGCAACGCCGGCAATCCACGCAAACTCAAGGGCAACCCGTAAGCAGCGTTCGTCAACACCGATCCCAACTGCGGATTCAACTGCTGCGGCATCCCGTAGCGAATCGCTTTTTGGGCCACCGGCGAAAACCCGACACTTCTACGCGCGTTCACAAACTCCAGCGAGTGATCGAACACGTGTACACGGCTCGGCAGATCTCGTAAAGCCAAATCTCTGTGGGCCAGCATATTCGCGATCGCTTCCGCCACCACACCGGGGTGATAGTTTGCGCGCGCCGGCACCGGCGAGTCGTCCGGACCTGTCTCGACGACACTGCGCGGGCGCGACTCGCGCAAGTCGCAGTAGCGCCTGAGAAACCGATTCATCCCTTCGTAGACGTTCAGCAAGTTGCCGGCGATCTTCACGCGCTCGATTACGGGCGACTGCGGTGAGTCGCCGGAAAAACGTGTCGCAGTGACTGCCGCACGCGGCAACAGCTCAGCCACTCGTTCATCACGCCCAAACAACAACAGCCCCGCGATCGTTGGGACCACTTCGCGCCCGTCGGAAGTAGCCAGCAACAGATCTCGTTCGAGCACTTCGCTGGTCGGATAATCGACCACGGCCGACTCTTCGAAAGCGCCGCCTTCAAAAGCGCGCAGATACGTCCAGAGATGCGCCTCGTCGATATCCGCCATGGACGCGCCGAGCGCTGGTACGCTTTCGTACCGAACCGGACGCGCTTCATCAAGCAACGCGGAAATTTCTTCGCGCGACGCCTCGCGTTTTTCGGCGCCGATGCGCAAGTAAAAGCGTCCATCGCGGGTGCGATACGGCCGACGTTTGGTGTCGATGTCGAGCGCCACGATGCGGCGGCCGTTGTCGAGCGCGATGCGATCGATAAACGGGATCAGCGGCGGCTGAATCTCTTCGCGACAAATCCTGACGAGGTCTTCCTGAACCCGCTCCGGATCGTCAACGCCTTCCACGCGCAACTGATCGTTCACGCCAAACACGATCACGCCGCCGCCGGTGTTGGCGAGGG
>DASUOZ010000500.1:0-2919 GCA_036276375.1 Pyrinomonadaceae bacterium
TTCAACGACATGCATGCCGGCGGCAATACCTCGATAAGAGCCTGAAAATTGTGAGCGAGTGGCGCCGCGATGTGACCGTGGATAAAACGGCGGAGGTCGAAGCGCCGTTGGCGCTGGCGCCGGAAGCTATCGCGGCGTGGCTGCGTTCACAACTGGCCGCGAAACTCGGAGTGGAAGTCGACAGGGTTGACGCAGACGAACCGATTACTCGTTACGGACTCGACTCACTCGCGGCGATTGAACTGACGCACAATATCGAATCAACCTTCGAAGCGAACATACCGCTCGCCAGTATCCTGCAAAGTTTGACGATCACGCAGCTCGCCGCTGACATTGCCGCACGGATCAGCCTGGCGGCGCGGGAACCGAAGGCGATCGTTGCGGCAGTTGCGCACGAGTCTGATCAACCTCTTTCACGAGGCCAGCAAGCGCTCTGGTTTCTCTACCAGATGGCGCCGGAAAGCGCGGCTTACAACATCAGCAAAGCGGCGCGCATTGTTTCGGACTGCGACGTGCCGGCGTTGCGGCGCGCTTTTGAATCGCTCATCGATCGGCATTCGTCTCTGCGCGCCACGTTTACTGAAGTCGATGGTGTGGCTGTTCAGCGCGTGCAGGCGCGCATGGAGTCGTGTTTTGCCGAAGAGAGCGCCGAGGCGTGGACCGACGAGCGCCTGCGTGAACAACTCGAATCAGAGGCTTTCCGTCCTTTCAATCTCGAGCAGGGGCCGCTGTTTCGAGTGACTCTCTTCCGGCGCTCCGGAGGTCAGCACGTCCTGATCGTTGTAGCGCATCACATGATCGTCGATTTTTGGTCGCTAGCGGTACTGGTCGACGAGTTAAGCACTCTTTACCACGCGGAACTGACAAGTACGCCGTCGCCACTCGCTCCACTCGCGCTTCAGTATGCCGATTACGTGCGTTGGCAGGAAGTGATGCTCGAAAGCGCCGAGGGCGAACGTCTGTGGTCCTACTGGGAGAAGCAACTTGCCGGTGAGCTTCCGTTGCTCGATCTACCCGCCGATCGTCCGCGTCCACTCGTCCAGACTTACCGCGGCGCTGCTCACGCGTTCAAGCTCAGCAATTCACTCTCCGCGCAACTCAAAGCATTGGGAAAGAGCAACGGCGCGACGCTTTACATGGTCCTGCTCGCGGCGTTTCAAGGTCTGCTTTTCCGCTACACGCGCCAAAGCGACGTGGTCGTCGGTTCGCCGACTTCGGGTCGCAGGTGGAGTTCGCTGGCAGGCTTAACCGGTTACTTCGTCAATCCGGTGGTGATGCGCTCGCACGTTGGTCCCACAAAGACGTTCACGGAGTTTCTCGGCGAGGTGAGGCAGACAGTACTCGATGCCTTTGAGCACCAGGATTTTCCGTTCGCTTTGTTGGTGGAGCGTCTCCAACCCGAGCGGGACCCGAGCCGCTCGCCGCTGTTTCAGGTGATGTTTGCTTTGCAGA
This sequence comes from Pyrinomonadaceae bacterium, assembly GCA_036276375.1. Taxonomy (GTDB): domain Bacteria; phylum Acidobacteriota; class Blastocatellia; order Pyrinomonadales; family Pyrinomonadaceae; genus PSRF01. The sequence continues at coordinate 1,453 of DASUOZ010000500.1, forward strand.
AGACGCCACACTTTGGCGCCGGCCAGCTCTCGTCATTCGCCCTTGGCGAAAGCGGCACTCGCCTGCGCCTTGGGGATCTCGTCCTCGAATCGCTGGGATTGCAACAGCGAGTATGCCAGTTTGATCTCACCCTCATGATGGCGGAGGCAAACGACGGTATCAGCGGCTCGCTCGAATTCAATGAAGACTTGTTCGACTCGATCACAATCGAGCGGCTGGTCCGAAACTTTGAGACGCTGCTGGAAGATATTGTCACTCGTCCGGAACGACCGCTCTGTGGGCTGTCTCTACTTAGCGCGGAAGAACGCGAACGTGTGCTGGTGAGTTGGAACGAGACGACTGCTGAATACGCGCGCGCCTTGAGTGTCCCGTGGTTGTTTGAGCAACAAGTTAAACGCACACCGGAAGCAGTGGCTTTGGTGCCGGGATCGAGGCGCGTGAGCTATCAGGAGTTGAACGAGCGGGCTAACCGGCTGGCGCATTATCTCCGGGCGCGGGGAGTGGGAGCGGAGACGCTCTGTGGAGTGTTCATGGAGCGAGGTGTCGAGATGATCGTGGCGTTGCTGGCGGTGATGAAGGCCGGCGGCGCTTACGTGCCGCTGGATCGGATGTATCCGAGTGAGCGCGTCCGTTTCATCCTTGAAGAGACAAACGCGCCGGTGGTGCTGACGCAGACAAGTTTGGCCGCGGCGCTGCCGATGAGTGCGGCGCTCACGATCTTCGTGGACCAGGAAGCGGAAGTTATCGGTCGCGAGAGCTCAGAAGATCCGTTCGCTGAAACGGAGTTAGAGCAGTTGGCTTATGTGCTCTACACGTCAGGTTCGACGGGGCGGCCCAAGGGAGTAGCCATCACTCATAAGAGTGCTGTCGCAATGCTCCAATGGGGGTTGAAGACGTTTAGCCCGAAACAACTCGCGGGGGTGCTCGCCTCAACGTCGATCTGTTTCGATCTGTCAGTTTACGAATTGTTCCTGCCGCTATCGTGTGGCGGGAAAGTGATCCTCGCCGAGAACGCGTTGGCGTTGCCGCAACTGTCCGCGGCCGGTGAAGTGACGTTGATAAACACGGTGCCTTCGGCCATGGCGGAGTTGGTACGGATGAAAGCCGTGCCGGCTTCGGTCGAAGTTGTGAACCTCGCGGGCGAAGCGCTCTCGCGCGAATTGGTCCAGGAGGTTTACGAGCACACGACGGCGTCGCAAGTGTGGAACCTTTATGGACCAACGGAAGACACAACTTATTCGACCTTCGCACTGATTAATGCAAACAGCTACGAGAAGCCATCCATTGGCCGCCCGATCGATAACACGCGGGCTTACGTGCTGGACGAACACATGGCGCCGGTAGCGCAGGGAACGATCGGTGAGTTGTACCTGGCCGGTGACGGTCTCGCGCGAGGTTATCTCGGACGGCCGGAACTGACAGCCGAGCGTTTTGTGCCGGACCCGTTTGCGGTTGAAGGAGGAGGCC
>DASUOZ010000501.1:0-6562 GCA_036276375.1 Pyrinomonadaceae bacterium
GGCAATTGGCATTCGACAATGAACAATGGTCCACCTCAGAGGCACAGGGAATAGAGAGGCCATGTGCGTTTTTGATCACCGCTCGATCTTCTGCGCTCGCTCTCGGTTCTCTGTGCCTGTGCGGTGAACCTGAAATTTATCTCTAAGGACAAAACGAAGTCATGAAGTCTCTAATTACTATTCGCCCCCAAATCAAAATCATCTTCGCACTGTTGGCCTTTGTGAGTGTCACATACGGCCAGGACATCGCGAAGCTCGAGAAGTTCATGCAGGCGACGAAAGTCAACACCGCGTCGATGCAGATCTTTCGCGAAGGCCGCGACCAGATCGAAGCACAGAATTGGCAACGAGCCGCGGAAAAATTCAACGAGTTCATTAAAGGCTATCCCAAAGACAAAGATCTCGACGCCGCACTTTACTGGTATGGCTACGCGTTGCAGAAACAAGGCCGAAACGACGCCGCCGCGGAGCCACTGTTACGCCTGATCAATCGATATCCCAATTCGAGCTGGCGAACGGACGCCCAGGCGTTGCTCGTCACCCTGGGCCGTAAAGCGGACGTGGACCAGGCGTTGGCCCGAGACAACTGCGAGATCAAGATTCTCGCGTTGCAGAGTCTGTTTCAGGCTGACGAAGAACGCGCAATCGCGATCGTCACGGAAGCTTTGCGAGCGAATCCGAATCCGTGCCAGGGTTTCCAGGCGGCCGCAGTGTCGCTGCTCGGTGCTCACGGCGGCGCTCGTGCAGTGCCGATTCTGCTCGACGTCGCGCGCAGTAACCCGGACCCGAAACTCCGTCTCACGGCTATCAAACGTTTGGGTGAACAGAACAGCGACCAGATTACGGAAGAGTTGATCAAACTCTACGACGCCGATCGAACCAAAGAAGTCCGCGTTCAGATCATGCGCGCCTTGATCGAGAGCCGGTCGCCACGCGGCAGTGCAAAAGTGCTCGAAATTGCGCGTAGTGGCGACGACGTCGCACTGCGCCAGGCAGCACTTCGTTACCTCGGCGACTTGAAAGATGCTGCTTCACTCGACGAACTGATTCGCATCTACGACGCCGACAAGACCCGTGAGATCAGGTTTATGGTCCTGCGTGCACTGGCCGAACGCGAAGACGAAAAAGCACGCGCCAAGATTTGGGAGATCGCGCGCCAGGGTGAGACGCCGGAATTACGCATCGAAGCGATTCGCCGGCTCGGCGATCATCGAAGTGTTCAACTCGACGAGTTGCTGCAACTCTACACGAGTGAAACAAACGTTCAAATCAAGCACAGCTTGTTGCGTACGTTTGCCGACATGAACGATCCCCGCGCGCACGCCAAGCTGTTGGACATCGCGCGCGCAGGCGAATCAATCGAGCTGCGCGGCTTCGCCATTCGGCAGTTGGGTGACAAGGACGACGAGCAAACCGTCACGCAACTCGTCGGGCTCTACGACGGTGAACAGAACCTGCAAGTCAAGATGGTGCTGATCCGTTCGTTTGGCGAATCCAACCACAAGGTCGCAGTGCGCAAGTTGATGACGATTGCGCGCAACGATCCATCCGTGGAAATGCGCAAAGTGGCGGTGCGGTTTCTCGGCGAAAGCAAGGATCCCGAAGCGCTCAAGTTTCTCGAAGACCTGTTGAAGTAGAAACGGAGGCAGATCATGATGCTCCCTGTGATTTTGTCTTTGGCACTCACGCTCGTGGCGTGTAGTGGAGCTGAGGTCAAGGCTCACGTCGAAGAAGACGAGCTCAAAACTCAGTCCACCGCCACCACCGTGCAGAGCTTTACGGCCGTTGACGGCGCCGACCTGATGACGAAACTCGAAGCGGCGCACGCTCGCGGACGAACCGGACAAGGACCGTACTGGTCCGCCTACGCGTTTGACGTTCGTCCGGGTGTCGCAATCGACCCGGCGATTCGTGAGTTTCGCGGCAACATGACCACGATGGGCGACACGACCGTGTTTGTCGGTACCGACGCCGGCGGCCAGATGGTCGAAACACGCAGCCTCGCAATCTTCGTCCTGCGCGATCCGTCGGCGAATCAGATCACGCGCATGGAGATCTTCAACCTGGAGCGCAAACGCGAGTACAGCGGTTATCCCGTTTACTGGCTCGGTCGCGCGAATAACGAGGAGAGTCTCAACTACCTGCGGGCGATCGCCGCCGCCACGCCACTCGACATGTTGAGCGAACGCGCCGTGCTGGGCATCGCGTTGCACGACGACGCGCGCGTCAGCGGTATGTTGAAAAACTTCATCATCAACTCGCCTAACCAGCGCATTCGTTCTTCCTCCGTTTACTGGTTGGGCCAAACGGGTGGCGAGCTCGAGTTTCTCGGTTCGCTCGTGCGCAATGATGCCGAGGATCGCAATCTGCGCCGCAAGGCGGCCCACGCTATCGGCGAAAGTCACGATCGCGGCACGATGGCGATGATTCAGAGTCTTTACCGGGACGTGAAAGATCTCGAAATCCGGCGCAGCGTGATTTCGGCGGCGGGAAACAGTGACGAAGAGCAGCCGGCTTTTGCGTTTCTGCTCGGCGTCGCCAGGAGCGATTCCGAATGGGAGTCGCGTCGTTCGGCTACGCGGCAACTCGGGCACTTTCAACGCGACGACGTCGCCGATGAGTTGATGAAGATCTACTCGAGCGACGCAAACGTCGAGGTGAAAAAGGCCGCGTTGCGTTCGCTCGCCGAAACGAAGAGTCCAAAAGCACAGGCGCGCCTGCTCGAAGTTGCGCGCGGTGATGCAAATGCAGAGTTGCGTAAGCAAGCAGTGCGTGTACTGGGCGAACGTGGCGAAGCCGCAGTGGACGACTTGCTGAAACTGTTCGACACGGAACAGGTGCCGGAAGTTCGGCGCGCAGCTCTGCAATCGCTTTCCGAGATCAAGACCCCACGCGTGGAAGACAAGTTGTTTGAAATCGCCCGGGGCAACGAACCGACGGACATGAAACGGCACGCGATCCGGATGCTGGGCGAACGCGTCAGCAAGCGCAGTTTTGATTTTCTGAGTGCGACCGCGCAGAGCAACGACGCAAAGGCGGAAGTTCAGGTGCAAGCAGTGCGTGCGATCAGCGAGCGACGCTCCGAAGAGTCAGTGCCGTTGCTGATCAAGATCGCGCGCTCGCATCCGAATCAGATGGTGCGCAAACAGGCGATTCGTTCGTTGGGCGAGTCGGGCGATCCGCGCGCGGTCGAGTTCTTCCGCGAAGTGCTGTCTAAATAACGCGCGGAGTTTAGTGAACGACGTCGTAAGTCAGCACGACGCAGCCGTTCTCTAATTGCTTGCACTCCCGCAAATCGAGCTCAACGCGCCGTTTCATCTCGGCAAACAGCGGTATGCCCGAGCCGAGCAAAACCGGATGAATGTTGACACCGAGCTCATCAATAAGGCCGGCTTCGAACAACGACTTCCCGATCTCGCTGCCGCCCATCACGATGATGTCTTTTCCCTCGTCCGACTTGAGCCGCTTCACCAGGCTCACAGCGTCGGCCGCCAACTCGATTTTCTTGCCGGGAATCTTCTTGAGCGTGCGCGAACAGACGTAACTCTTGACGCCTTTCGAACCGCCCGATCCGCCCTTCATCGCGATCTCCCACGTCCGCCGGCCAAGAATGACCGTGTCGATTCGTTTCCAGTAGTCGCGCATGATGTCGTTCACTTCGGCGGTGTGCCGAATCCAGTCGATCGAGTCGTTTTTGCCGGCGATGTAGTTGTCGAGCGTGTTTGCGCCGCCAAAGATTACCTTTCGCATTTCTGAGCCACCTCCGAAAACCCACTTTAGCCCTCGATATATGACAACGTGTGTCATGTTTTTGGAATAGAATTGGCGGCATGCGCGCCGACCGGTTGTTATCGATCGTCCTGTTGTTACAAACCCACGGCCGACTGACTTCACGTTCACTCGCCGAAAGGCTCGAAGTCTCCGAGCGCACGATTCATCGCGACATGGAGGCGCTCAGTTTTTCCGGGATCCCGGTCGTCGCGGAGCGAGGCAGCACCGGCGGCTGGTCGTTGCTGGGCGAGTACCGCACGAACCTCACCGGCTTGAACGAAGCCGAGATTCAATCACTCTTCGTCACCCAGCCGCCAAAGCTTCTCGCCGATCTACGTCTGAAGAAGGCATCCGAAGGCGCGCTTTTGAAACTGCTGGCCGCGCTGCCCGCGATGTACCGCCAGGGCGCCGAACAGGCGCGTCGCCGCATTCACATCGACACCGGTGGCTGGTCGCGACAGGAAGAAGCGGTGCCGCTGTTGCCCGTGTTGCAGGAGGCGATCTGGTCCGAGCGCAAGCTCCGGTTCACTTATCAACGCGGGCCGGGTTGTGAGGAAGTCGAACGTGAAGTTGATCCGCTTGGAGTAGTGGCGAAGGGAAGCGCGTGGTATCTCGTGGCGCGTGTTGGCGACGACGTGCGCAGTTACCGCATCTCGCGTGTTGCGAATGCGACCGTGTTGGATCAGCGTTGCGTGATCCCGGCTGGTTTTGATCTGGCGGCGTTTTGGGAACAGTCGACGACGACGTTCAAAGCGAACTTGCCGAAGTATGTCGCAGTGTTTCGCGTAGCGCCGGACGTGTTTCCGCGGTTGCGCTTTGCCGGCCGGTTCGCGCGTGTGGGCGACGCAGTGGAAAGGGATGTGGACGGATGGTTGCGCGTGTCGGTGCGATTTGATGTGGAAGAGATGGCGGTTGAGTATGCGTTGGGATTTGGAGCGAGGCTGGAAGTAATTGAGCCGCGATCACTGCGGGAGAAAGTGATCGCGGCTGCACAGGAAGTCGTGAAGTTTTATTCACGGCCACAGACAGACACGGATAACACGGACTAGACAGATGCCAGTAATTTCTTCCAACGCACCCACGCTTCATCGCGCGCTTTCTTGTTGCCTTTCCACGCGGTCAAAGCCTTCTGATAATCCTCCGTGGCTTTGGCGTCCGCAGCCTGGTCGCCTTTCGGTGTCGGTGCGACTGGTTCGGGTGCTTCGCCGGCGCGCATGAAACCGTGTCCGGAGCCTTCGTACGTGACCGGCTCAAACGTTTTCTTCAGTTCGGCCATCGCCTGCGTCGTGGCGGGCAGCGTCGCGTTGATGCGCGCGTCGTTGCCGGCGTAAAAGCCGTAGACGGGTGCTTTGATTCGCGCCAGCGCCTCTTTGTCGATCGCATTGTCAGTGCCCGTCGCGGGTGCCGAACCGTAGAACACAAACGCGGCTTTGATATTCGGATTGTTGGTTGCGTAACGGAAAGTCTGTGAACCGCCCCAGCAATATCCGGCGACGACGACTTTGCCGTTCGACGCCGGCAGTTTCGACACGTAATCAGCCACTGCATTCAGGTCGCCCGTGATCTGGTCAGGAGGCAGATCGCGGATCTTCTGTCCGATGCCCGCGCGGTCGAGTGAGCTAGTGCCACCGCCGTCTGGTCCCATACCGGAAAGCAGATCGGGCGCGATAGCGATGTAGCCAGCTTCCGCGAGTTGGTCAGTGAGACTCTGGATCCAGTCAGTCATGCCGAAGATCTCATGAATCACGATCACTGCGGTGGCTTTGTTTTTCACTTCCGGATAGACCACAAAACTGCTGACTTCACGAGCGCCATTCTTTACCTTCACCCACTCCTGGTGGCGTGAAGATTTAGCGAGTCGCTGCTTGGCCCAATCCTGCGTTTCCGCTGTCTCGGCCGGTGAAGCGCTGTGATGGTTTCCGTTCATGTGCTGCGCGCAGGCAGTCACTGAACAGAAGAAGAGTAACGTCAACACGCTGATCGATTTTGTCATTTTCGTCTCCCGTCCGTTCTCGAGTTGGTAATCGCAGTCTCCTTGGATCTTCAAAGCTGAGGGAGAGAGATTGTTTTTTGGTGTATTATCCTCGGGTTCTGTCATTTTGGATCAGGGAGAACAAAAATGTCGAGAACTCTCCTCCTGACGTGCTGTCTCGTTGTTGGACTTTTGGTCCTCGCCTGTGCTGGCCCAACAAACAAGAACGGCGGGTCCACGAACAGCGCCGGCACGAGTTCCAGTACCGCTGCTGCGTCGCCGGTTGCTACCGTGGCAAACGCGACCTTAGTCGGCGTACCCGAGTGCGACAACTTCATTAACGCTTACGAGAATTGCGTCACCACCAAGGTGCCCGCCGAGGCGCGCGCGCAGTATCAGACAGCCGTGAATACGTGGCGTACCGAGTGGAAGAAACTCGCCGACGATCCGCAGACGAGGCCCGGTCTAATTACCACGTGCAAGCAGCAGTTGGAAACGGCGCGCACGTCGATGAAAGCCTATAACTGCACGTTTTGATCAAAAGCTGACGGGTGATACTTGGACGGGACGTTTGCGCGGCCCCACTTAAGTACGCGACTCATCCAGATCAACTCATCGAGAAACGCCGTCGCGTATTGCTCAAATGCCTGGTCGAGCAGCTTACCCTGTTCGTCGAAGACGGTCTCTACCTTCGGAAAATTAAGGTCGGTGAACGTGACGGCGAGGCCCAGTTCGCGCGCCATCGGCACCATCGCTTCGATCACGCGCGTGCCGCCCCACGGTCCTGCCGACACACCGACGAAAGCCACCGCTTTGTGG
>DASUOZ010000502.1:0-3588 GCA_036276375.1 Pyrinomonadaceae bacterium
ACTGGTCGACAACGACCCCATCACCGGCCTGCCGATTGGCTTCCAGCCCGTGTTCCTGCGTGGTCAGGCGCAGACCAACAGCGTGGTCCGGTTATCGCAAAGTTTGTTTGCGAGTATCAGCGATTATCGATCGAGTCTGGGTATGGAAGTGCGCGTTCAGGTGCCGGTCATCAATGTACCGTTTCGCCTAATCTTTGCGTATAATCCAAACGCCCGTGAGGATCAGGTCATCGACGGGTTTCCGTTCTTCTTTAACGAAAAAAAGAGAGTCGTTCGCTTCAGTGTCGGGCGCACCTTTTAATTATCTGAGCCAACCAATTGTGGCCGGCTAACCACTAAAGGGTTTGTCCCGTCACCTCAACTTTGTAAGGAGTAATACAAGAAAGTTATGAAGATAGCTCGTTCCTTTGCGGCCGTGGCCCTGCTCGCGACGGCGGCAGTTTCCGCGTCAGCACAACAGAGACCCGCCGGCGGGGCGCCACCCGCAGCCGCACCCGCCACTCAGACGGTGGCGGTGCCGGATAGCAAAATCGCGATGATCTACTCAGACGCGTTTATGGACCCGAAAAACGGCATTGCTAAATTTAACAGTTTGCTCAGCACATTGAACCGCGAGTTTCAACCGCGGCAGACGGACCTGCAAAACCTGCAAACGAGAATTAATACGTTGACCAAAGAGATCAACGACACCCAGAGCGTTGCCGATCCAAACGCCATCCGGACAAAGAGGGAGCAGGTCGACCAGCTCAATACCGAGCTCAAACGCAAAGCCGAAGACGCCGAGTCAGCTTACAACAAGCGTCGCCAGGACATCTTCGGTCCCCTGCAGCAGGACATCGGCAAGGCGCTCGAAGTCTTCGCCAAGGCCCGTGGCATTACCGTCATTGTTGACGGCAGTCAGGTTCCGGTTGTTTATGCAGCCGAAAGCATAGACATCACGCGGGCATTCATAAACGAATTCAACAGCAAGAACCCAGCTACGGCCGCGGTAACAACGCCATAGCCTGGGTGACTGCCCAACTACCATGCGAAAGAATCTTTTTCCCATCAGCGCGCTGTTCGTCGTGGCCCTGGCCACCACGATCAGCGCGCAACAGCCAACGAGGCCCCCGGCTTCTCAGCCGGCCGCCACACCTGCGCCTGCCGCGCCACAAACTGTTGCTTTGCCGACCAGCAAAATGGCAGTGGTCTACACCGATGCGTTTCTCGATCCAAAGACCGGCATCGCGAAGTTCAATAGCGTCGTGACCAAACTCAACGGCGAGTTTCAGAAAGTCAAAGACGAAATCACCGCGATGCAGACTCGCGCGCAAACGCTGGAAGGTGAAATCACCAAGCTGCGGGAAGCTCCCGAGGGAACCCCGATCGATCAACGATCCCTGCAAACGAAGATCGACCAACTCGACCAACTCAAGAAAGACACGCAACGCAAGGCTGAAGACGCACAGGGTGCTTACAATCGTCGCCGCCAGGATCTCTTCGGTCCTTTGCAGGACGAGCTTGGCAAGGCGCTGGAAGCCTTCGCCAAAGCCCGCGGCATCAACGTGATCATCGACGCTGCTCAGGTCCCGCTGTTGTACGCAGCCGACAGCATCGACATCACCCGCGCTTTCATTACGGAGTTCAACAGCAAGAATCCTGTGGCCGCATCAGCCACACCGGCGCCGTAATAAAACATTGTCGATTGTTGATTGTCGATTGTCGATTTCTACCAGCAATCGGCAATCAACAATCGGCAATCGACAATGCTATGCAAACAGTCCTCGACTCGCTCGCAATTCAGAAACTACTGCCGCACCGCTATCCTTTTCTCCTCGTTGATCGCATCGTCGAACTCGTGCCCAAAGTGCGCATCGTCGGTCTCAAACAGGTGAGCATTAACGAGCCGTTTTTTCAGGGCCACTTTCCGGGCGCGCCCGTGATGCCCGGTGTGCTCGTGGTGGAAGCGCTGGCCCAGGTCGGCGCCGTGCTTGCCTTGCGCGAGATCGAAGATCGCGATCAGAAACTCGTGCTGTTTACGGGCATCAAGGAGGCGCGTTTCCGGCGGCCCGTTGTTCCCGGCGACACGCTGGTGCTCGAAGTTACGGCACTGCGCATCGGCTCGCGCGTGCAACGTATGCGTGGCGAAGCAAAGGTCGATGGCGAGCTGGCGGCAGACGCCGAGATCATGAGCATTGTCGCGCCGCGCGAAACCGCTTGATTCAATATGTCTACGGCTGCACATCCGGCTACGATTCATCCGACCGCGGTTGTGAGTCCGAATGCGAAGATCGGGTTCGACTGCTTCGTCGGGCCTTACTGCATCATCGGCGATGAAGTCGAGCTGGGCGACAACGTTCGTCTTGAATCCCATTGCGTCATTGACGGACGCACGTGGATCGGCGCAGAGACGCACGTCTTTCCCTTTGTTTCGATCGGCCTCGCGTCACAGGACCTGAAGTACAAAGGCGAACCATCCGAGACGCGCATCGGTGCGCGCAACTCCATTCGCGAGTTTGTCACGATTCATCGCGGCACCGCCGGCGGCGGTATGCTGACGAAGATCGGCGACGACTGCCTCATCATGGCCCAGGCACACATCGCGCATGACTGTCTCATCGGCGACGGCGTGATCATGGCCAACGCCGCCACGCTAGCCGGCCACGTCGTGATCGAAGACCGCGCGAACATCGGCGCTTACTCAGGCATTCATCAGTTCTGCCGCGTGGGAAAAGAAGCCTACATCGGAGGCTACTCGGTGGTCGTGAAAGATGCGCTGCCGTTTGCTTTGACGGTCGGCAATCACGCGAAGTGCTACGGCCTGAATATCACCGGCATGAAGCGACGCGGTTATCCCCGCGCCGCGATCGATGCGCTACATCACGCTTTTCATCTTCTTCTCTCTGCAAAGCTCAATACCAGCCAGGCAGTGGAACGCATCCGTGCAGAGATCACTGACTCTCCCGAAGTTTCCTACGTGCTTCGCTTTATCGAAGAATCGAATCGCGGCGTCACCAAATGAAATTCGGTCTGATCGCGGGCAACGGGAAATTTCCGTTCATGGTGGTTGAAGGCGCCCGAAAATCAGGCGCTGAAATCGTTGTCGCCGCTATCCGGGAAGAGACCGATCCCGAGATCGAACGGCTGGCGGATCGCGTCACGTGGGTCGGCATCGGTCAACTCGGCCGCATGATTCGGTTCTTCAAGGAAGAAGGCGTCGAGAAAGCAATCATGGCGGGCCAGGTGAGGCACGTGCAGATCTTCAGTCGCGCGGTGCCTGACGCGCGCATGTTGAAAGTGTTGCTCAGGTTGCCGCGGCGTAATACCGATTCGCTGATTGGCGCGATCGCGACTGAGTTGCAGAGTGAAGGCATAGAGCTGATCGATTCCACTTACTTCCTTCACGAGAGTCTGCCGCAGACCGGCACACTGACACGCCGCCAGCCCGACAAACGCGAACGAGAAGACATCGAATACGGCTTGGAAGTCGCGCGCGAGATCGCGCGGCTCGATTTGGGCCAGACGATCGTGGTGCGTGGCAAGGCGTGTGTGGCGATTGAAGCGATGGAAGGCACTGACGAGACGATCCGGCGAGCGGGTTCGCTGGTT
>DASUOZ010000503.1:0-2171 GCA_036276375.1 Pyrinomonadaceae bacterium
GGGTCCAGAGTTACGTCACGGACAACAAGCTTTACTGCGTGTACATCGCTCCCAACGAGGAGATGGTGCAGGAGCACGCGCGCCGCGGTGGTTTCCCGGCCAATCACGTCGCGCAGGTGAAAACAGTCATCGACCCGACCACTTCTGAAGATTGATATTGCAGTCACCGATGAAGCAGATTACGCCTCAAACAGAGGTCGCCATGAAGCTGCCGTCGCTCGCCGAAGCCACCGAATGGCACAACCGGGCGACGGCAGACAGCCCGGAGAAGACAGGCCTGGAAACGAAGGGCCACCCGACACTCATTCATTTCTGGTCCATCAGTTCCGAAGAGTCAAAAACAAACCTCGCGCAGGTGGCGCAGTTGCGCGACCAGCGCAAGCACGATGGACTGCGCGTGATCGCGGTGCACTCGCCGCAATCCGACGCGGAGAAAGATCCTCGTGCGGTGCGCGAGGCAGTCGCGCGATTGAACGTCGTCGAACCGTGCGCGATCGATAACGATCAGCGTTTGCGGGCGGCGTTCGGCGTCGAGCCGGATGACCTGCCGGCGTATTACCTGTTTGACCCGCAGGGCAACCTGCGTGGTTCAGCGAGAGGCGCCGCGGGCGTCGACACGATCGAAGATCAACTCGACGAGTTGCTTACCGTGTTGCGGGCGGAACAACCGTTCTGCGCGGCGTGTGAGCGCTTCCTCAACCAGGAAGCGATGTTCTGCGCGGAATGTGGTCTACCGTTGAGCTTGCCTGGGCCGGGCGCCGCGCATCCGTATTACGAAAACCAGTATCAGGCTTCGCTGCCCACCGTTCGCCTCTACGATCTCGATCCCTTGATCGGTCACGTCATCGACGGCAAGTACGAGCTGGTTGCGAAGCTCGGCGAAGGCGGAATGAGTGTTGTTTACCGTGCGCGGCGTTCGCACATCGGCGACGACGTTGCGGTAAAGATACTGCTCGACAAGTTTGTCAAAGACGAAGCCGCGCTCGCGCGTTTTCGTCGTGAAGCACGTGCGGCGGCGATGTTGCGCCATCCGAATGTGATCACGATTCACGATTTCGGTGAGACGGACGACGAGCACGCGCCGGCCTACATCGTGATGGAATTTGTGAGGGGCACGCCGCTGCGCGATCTGTTGAAGAGCGAAATCCGTTTTCCGATTGAACGTGCCGTGCGCCTGATGCGCGGAATCTGTGCCGGAGTGAGCGCCGCGCATCGCCAGGGTGTCGTGCACCGCGATCTAAAACCCGAGAACATACTCGTCGTCGCGCCGGACGATGACTTCGAGCTGGAAAGCGTGCGTGTCGTAGATTTCGGGTTGGCGAAACTGTTGGCGGATGCCGGTGCCGGGCCTTCGGGCACCGTCGTCGGCACTCCTTATTACATGTCGCCCGAACAGGGCATGGGCGAGCCGCTCGACACGCGTTCGGATGTTTACAGTCTGGGTGCGATGTTCTACGAAATGCTTGCCGGCGCGCGGCCGTTTGATGCGGAGACTGTTTCAGGCGTGATCAATCGCCACTTGTACGACCCACCGCCGCCGTTGGCCCCGTCGCTCGGAATTCCGCGACGTATCGCGACCGCCATCATGCAGGCGCTGGCTAAAGATCCTGACGAACGGCCACAGACTGCCGGCGACTTAGCGCGACTGCTTTTGTAAGTTCACGCGCGACCTCTTCAATCACTTCATTCCAATCGCCTTCGTGTTTCTGGCGAAACAGACGCATGGTCGGATACCACGGACTGTCGTTGCGATCGTTCATCCAGCGCCAGTCAGCATTGAACGGAAGCAGCGTCCACGTCTTTTGAGCAAGTGCGCCGGCCAGGTGCGCCGTCATCGTATCGACCGAGATCACGAGATCGAGTGCACGCATGAGGCGGGCATCGTCCAGGGGATTATTACCTCCGGATAGCACGCCAAAGTCGCCGTTCCAACCTGCGGAACGGGCATGGCGTTGGAGAATGTGCCACTGAATGCCGGGAAGTCTTGCAAGCGGACGTAACACGGGAAAAGGGATTGAACGTGAAGGGTTCCACTCGCCCGACTGCCAAATCAAACCCACACGGATTGATACGTCTGACTGCGGGAGTGGCGCCCGGTCGACGTGCAGGTAAGGAACGTCAGCCGGAATGTTTTCGAGCGTAGTGCGAAACACGAAAGGCATTTCGTTGAG
>DASUOZ010000504.1:0-5715 GCA_036276375.1 Pyrinomonadaceae bacterium
GTTGAACCCCTTCATCAATTCAGGCGGCACGCGTTATCACGTGTGTCTCGTTGCCGAGGACGCATTGATCGAAGATTTCCCCGAACCGGAAAACAAAGAGGAGGTGCCTGCGAAACTTTTAGACATGCTCAAACTCAACTCCCGCTGGGGACTTGCGCGCACCGAGATCGAGGATGCCCTGCTCGAGCACGGTCACGAAATTCTGACTGAACTCAAACTGGATCCCGAGCAGTTTCGTGTGACGCTGATCCCACCCGACATCTACACGCAGGTGGGCCGGCAGCGCGGCTGGGGTCAAAAAGAAATGTGGACCCATTTTGATGGTTATCGTGTGCTCGAAGGCGGAAAGCTACAGGCGCTCGCCGGCGGCGATAAACGGTTCGGTGGCGCGCATGATGTGGTGAGTTTTAGTCCTGACTACGCTAGTGGAAAAGTACTGGCCCGTTTTGTCGTAGTGCAAAGACGGCGAATGATGGACTGGCACCGGAAGCCGAATCAGTAGAATTACGGATACGAGCAGCGGACGATTGTCACTATAATGCCCCCATTGTAGATTATTGGTCCTCCCCCGGACGTGTTCTGAACTGAGCCCCTGATGATTGGCCAATTTGTGCGGCCTGTGACGTTTGTCACGGACCGCTTGAAATCTTTGAAGATAAATTGCCGCAGCAATCGCAGACTAACTGGCGTTTTCATAACGGCCTTCGCGAAAGTGTCTCCCGATGCGCTGGTGTTTGCCCCAATTTCGTAGCTGTTTGTTCGCGCTCAGTATAGGTCTGCTCGCCGGAACCTCCACTCCCGCTTCAGCTCAATCGACCGCCTCAATCGAAGGATTAGTTGTAGATCAACACGGGGCTGTTATTCCCAGTGTGAAGATCACCGCCAGGAACCCTGCAATCGGAGTCGAGCGCGAAACGACATCCGATGCGAGCGGAAGATACTCACTCGCAGCGCTGCCGGTAGGCGACTACGTTATCGCGGTCAGTGCTGCCGGGTTCAAAAAACAGTTAATCGAGAAACTGACAATCGAAGTTGGCCGCCGAATTACCCTGGACTTCCAACTCGAGCCCGGCGACATCTCCGAACAAGTCACGATCACTCCCGCTAACGACGCTGTCGATCGTGCGACGGCCGTGGGCCACTTTATCGATCGGCGCACCGTGCGGGAAATCCCGCTCAACGGGAGGTACTTCCTCGATCTCGCGTTACTCGTACCCGGTTCAGTAACACCACCACAAGGCGCTTTCTCCGCCGCGCCGATGCGCGGTCTCGGTTCGCTGGCTGTCAACACGGCCGGCAATCGTGAAGAGACAATCAACTATCAAATCAACGGCATCACACTGAACAACCTGACCTTCAGCTCAATCAGCTTCCAACCATCGATCAACACCATTCAGGAATTTAAGGCTGAGAACTCGACGTTCAGCGCCGAATACGGCGAAAGTTCCGGCGCCGTGGTCAACATTGCAACTCGTTCCGGCGCCAACAATCTGCACGGTGAGTTATTTGAATTCTTTCGCAACGACGCGCTCGACGCCCGTAACTTCTTTGAACTTACCTCCAGCGAGCCGGCGCCTTTCAAACGTAATCAATTTGGCGGAAACGTCGGTGGGCCAATCATCCGCGACAAGCTGTTTTTCTTTGTTTCATACGAGGGTCTGCGCCAACGCCAGGGGCTCGATCTCAATAGTCTTGTGTTGAGCGACGCTCAACGCGCGTTAGTAACCGATCCGGTTATAACCGAATTAATCGCACTCATCCCACGACCTAACTTTGTCGATTCATCAGGAGCACCGCGTTTTGTCAGTTCAGCGAACGCGCCGGTCACAGTCGATCAGTGGACGGCGGATATCAACTACAACCTCAGCGATCGAGATCGAATCCACGGCTATTATGCAATCCAGGATTCCGAGTCGAGCGAACCGAGCCGCACCGGCAATACCATTCCGGGTTTCGGTAATGTTGCCCGGGCGTTGCGACAGATCTTCACCTTGAACGAAACGCACACGTTCAGCCAGTCCGTGGTGAATGAGTTGCGCCTCGGTTTTAATCGCTTCTCGGCAACAACCATTCCGTTGGCCCAACTCAATCCCGCCGACTTCGGCATCAAGAACGGCGTCAACGAGCCGATTGGATTACCGCAAATGAACGTTGCGGGCGGAGGACTTAACTTCGGTGGTCCAGCCAATCAACCTTCAGGACGCGGTGACACGACGTTTGTCGTAGCCGATACGTTGAGTTGGCTCGCTGGTGAGCATTCACTGAGGCTCGGCGGCGAGTACCGGCAGTTTCTCAACAACAACTTCCGTCAAGGACCCGGCTCCTTCAACTTCCCCAGCGTCGCTGCTTTTGTAGGAGGCACGGCAAACGCTTTTTCCGTCACGCTCGGCAACCAGTCGAGCAGCATCGCTCAGGGCGCGCTCGGATTTTTTGTGCACGACAGTTACCGGCTTAAGCCTCGTCTGAATCTGGAACTTGGCTTGCGGTACGACTGGAACATGACGCCGAGCGAACGTTACGACCGTTTCATTGTTTTCGATCCGAAAACAAACTCGCTGCTTCGTGTCGGCGCCGGCCGCGACCAGGTCTACAAGGAAAACAACCAGAACTTCCAACCGCGGGTCGGGTTCGCCTGGTCGCCGTTCGCGGGCGATGAAACCGTGGTACGCGGCGCGTACGGTGTGTATGTGGACCAACCGATGACGAGCATCGTAACCGGGCTGAGCGGCAACCCGCCGCTCGCGATCCCTTTAATAGTCACGAGCGCCGTCCAGCTTAACAACGCAATCAATGTTGCCGGTCCAGTGGGCCTCGCGCCTGTGTCGGTAGATCACGATTATGAAAATGCGTACCTTCAGTCGTGGAACCTCAACGTGCAACGGCAGGTCTTCAACACTGCGTTAATGATCGGTTATCTGGGATCGAAGGGCACGAACCTGATCACGCGGCGCAACATCAACCAGCCGATAGACGGAGCGCGTCCATTCCCTGCTCTTTCGCCGACGAGCCCGATCCTGCCGGGTGCCGCGCTCGGCAACATTACCGAAGTCGGAAGCTCCGGCAATTCCAGTTATAACGCGCTGTGGTTCACCGCGACTCGTCGCTTAAGCAAAGGATGGCAGTTTGACGCGTCCTACACCTGGTCCAAATCGATCGATTACACCTCGTTCAGCACCGGCGGCATACTGGTGCAGAACAGCTACGACTTGCCGGGCGAACGCGGAGTCTCTGATTTCGACGCGCGGCACCGCTTCGTAATTAGCTCGATTTACGAGCTGCCGTTCGACGGCAACTGGCTGGTTTCCGGCTGGCAACTGGCTGTGATAGTGCAATCGCAGTCCGGCAATCCAGTCAACGTAGTGACGTCCAACAGCACAGTTAACGGCGTCGCAAACACGCTTCGGCCGGATGTGAATGGACCGGTTGCCGTCTTTGGCGCGGTGGAGGAGTGGTTCGACACGTCGGTGTTTGCGGCAGTGCCGCGATTCGGCAACCTGGGTCGAAACGTGGTCATCGGTCCGTCGTTCAATAACACGGATGTATCCATTATTAAGAACACTCTTTTCGGAGAAGACCTGCGGCTTCAGTTTCGCGCGGAAGTTTTCGACGTTTTCAATCACCCGAACTTCGGGCGGCCGGGCAACACAGTTGGCACTCCCTCATTCGGACGGATCTCGAGCACTCGTTTTCCAACGGGCGAGAGTGGTTCGTCGCGGCAGATTCAGTTTGCGGTGAAGTTTGGGTTTTAAATGATCCGGAGATTATTCATCATCTGCGTTGCGCTTGTGACCTTAGCGCCCGTCGCTATGGGCCAGACTCACGGCGCGAAGAAAAAAGTGGTAGTCCTTCATTGGGACAGCAAGGACTTCTCCGGCAATATCAGTTTTGATCAGGGGTTTCGAGCCGGAATGCGTGAGGAGTCGCCGACCGAATTGGAACTCTTCAGTGAATACCTGGACTCCCAACGGTTTCCCGGCGAGCATCAGTCGGATCTGTTGCACGACTATTTGCGGAAGAAGTATGCGGGCGAGAAGATCCATGTCGTCGTCGCGACGCCGGATCCCGCGCTCGAGTTTCTCCTCAAGCGCCGGTCCGATCTGTTTTCGGATAGCCCGATCGTTTTCGTCGCCGTCCGGCGTCCATCTAAAGAGGTGCTTGACGCTGGTCCAGGACTAACCGGAATCATCCGCGCCAACACCTATCGAAAAACGCTCGACCTGGCCCTCAACCTGCACCCGGGAACTGAGGATCTGTTTGTCATCAGCGGTACGCCTGAACACGACAAGCGATTCGAAACAGTCGCGCGGCAGGAGCTTGCCGGATACGAAAAACGGGTTCGCATAACTTACCTCACCGATCTGCCCGTTTACGACTTGGTGAACCGGGTCAAAGACTTGCCGCCGAAATCCATCATTCTCTACGTCTGGCAACGCTCCGCAGTGGAGTCGGATAAGGAACTGCAAACGGTTCAGATACTGGAAAAGGTCCGGCAAGCTGCGTCAGTTCCCATTTATGGAATGGGGAGTCGAAACGTGGGTGCCGGGATTGTCGGCGGTTACGTGCAGGATTCTGAACGTAACGGATTGGAAACCGCGGAGATCGTACGGCGAATCTTGAACGGCACACGCGCACAGGATATTCCGGTAGACAGTGCTGCGTCGCTTCCGACTTTTGACTGGCGCGAGTTGCAACGTTGGGGAATAAACGACAACAGTCTTCCGAACGGCAGCGTCGTTCTGTTTCGGCAATTTACGATGTGGCAGCAATACAAATGGCGTATCGTTGGCGTGTTGATGGTCGTGTTACTACAGACCACTCTCATCGCCGTGCTGTTGTTTGAACGACGGCAGCGACGGCGCGCGAAAAGAGCGTTGCAACAACTAAACGCCGAACTCGAGACGCGTATCGAAGCGCGCACTGCTGCCTTGAACGCAAAGAGTCGAGAGCTGGAGAGCTTTGCTTACTCCGTCGCTCACGACCTGAAGGCGCCGCTCCGCGGAATCGACGGCTATAGTCACCTGCTGCTGGAAGAATACGCACAGAGTCTCGATCACGAAGGCCGCTCCTTCCTGCGAACGATCCAGGATGCAACCGACGAGATGAACCAGTTGATCGACGATCTCCTGTCGTATTCTCGATTTGAGCGACGCGAATCGAAATCAGACCGGATCGAATTGGCGCCGATCGTTGATTCGATAGTGGAAGAAAAACGGCGTGAAGCGGCGGACCGTCCGATCGATTTTGTCGTCAGGATTAACGGCTCGACCATTAACGCGGACGTAAACGGGCTGGTCCAGTCGCTGCGTAACTATCTCGACAACGCGGTTAAGTTTACCGGCAACGTCAGCAAGCCACGCATCGAGATCGGAGCGAAGGAAGGCACTAAAAGCTGTGTGCTGTGGGTGCGCGACAACGGCATTGGATTCGACATGCGGGTTCACGATCGGATTTTCGATCTCTTTCAACGAGGCACAGACGACTATCCCGGCACGGGTATCGGTTTGGCCATCGTGCGGAAAGCAATGCAGCGCATGGGTGGGCGAGCTTGGGCGGAAAGCGAACCAGGCCAGGGGGCAACCTTTTACTTGGAAATTCCGAAATGAAAGTTCTTTACGTTGAGGACGATCCCCGGGATGCGAACCTCACACAACACACCCTGGCGAGAACTGCGCCTCATCTTGTTCTCGAAACCGTCTCCAGCATTGCCGAAGCGCT
>DASUOZ010000505.1:0-5483 GCA_036276375.1 Pyrinomonadaceae bacterium
CGAGTGCCGCGGCTATGATGCGGTCGAATTGCAGAAAGGTGTCCGAGAAAATTAGCCACAGACTTACACGGACAGACACGGACTGAGAGAAAACGAATCTAACCTTCGTTTTCCTCTGTCCGTGTCCGTCCGTGTTCGTTCGTGGCTAGAACGTGAATTTAATCGCCAACTGCACCTGCCGCGGATCGCCGACACCCTGACGCAAAAAGCCATCGAAGTTGAAGAGACCCGGCGTCACCAGCGGGTTGATGTTGTTAGCGTTGTTGAAGGTATTGAACATCTCGATGATGGGAATGATCGAGTAACGTTCGTTGAGTCTGATTGGCCGTTGAATGCGCCAGTCAAACGAGAAGTATTCGTTGTCTTTGCGCGCGGTGTTGCGATTCGTGGCCGTGCGTGTGCCCGGTGTGATCGGTTGCGCGGTGCGGCCCTGCACGCGGAAGTTTCCTTCAAAGCCCCAACCCATTTCGATAAACGTAAAGAAGTTGAAGCGGTGACGGATGTCGCGGTCCGAATACGCGTAGTCGAGCTGGAGATTGTTGATGTCAAACGCACGGTCGGTAAAGGGATCGCGTTCGTTTGAATCGTCGTCCTTGTCTCGTGCGAGCGTGTAGTTCCATTCGAGTTGATAACGCCGGCTGAAACGTTTCCTCATGCCGGCGGTGAAACCGTCGTAGACCGATTTGCCGACCGAGCTCGTGACCATCGTCTCGCCCAGAAACGGCGCGAAGAAGTTGTTGCGATTGACGTTGAGAAAACGCGTCAGGTGGACGGCTTTCGAGTGAATGAAATCGAGGTAGAGCGACCAGTCTGAAACCAGCTCCTGCTCGAAACCGACGTTGACCGTGTAGATCCGCGGATTCTGATAGTCGCGACTGAAGACGCGCACGCCCGAGAAGCACGGGAACGGATTACTGATTCCACCCGCAACGCACGGCGTTACAGTCGACGGCGGCGTCACGACGTCGGGCCAAACCGGACCGGGCACGCCCGACGAAATGATGGGCGTGTTCAGGAAGATGGTCTGCTGCTGCACGCCGTTGGTCGTGATCGATCCCACCTGCGAGAGCATGTTCTGACGCGCGTAAAAAATTCCCGCATTGGCGCGCAGCACTGACTTGCCTGTTTTGGAGAGGTCCCATGCGAACCCGAGTCGTGGTTGAAACTGGTTCTTCTGGCTCGGCAACGTTCCGTCCGAAGGAAAGCGCGGATCGTTCAGGAAGATTCCGTACGCCGTTTGACTTGGGGCGACCACCGGATCCGGAAAGATCTGTGCTTCCCAACGCAGGCCGTAATTGAGCGTGAAGTGCGGCCGGATTTTCCACGAGTCCTGCGCGAAGAGTGCGAAGTCTTCGTTCTTGATGTTCGACGCACCCGCGGCGTCGGTAGCCGGACCGGTCAACCCCGCGCCCTGCAAGTAAAGCAGGAGTGGACCACCGTTCGGTGTGGCCGTGCCCGCGCACGTAGCCGGTGCGGTTACGAACGTACCGTCAGAGCAACCGACGGTGTTTGGACCAAAGCCTCCGGCCGCGGCCGGCGACGCATAGCGTAAGAAGCCAGTGACGCTGTCGAAGATGTAACGGCCTGTAAAGAAGCCGCGGAACACCTGATCGTTAAGCGTGTGCAGCCATTCGCCGCCAAATTTCAGCGTGTGGTTGCCGCTGACGATCGAGAAGTTGTCTTTCACCTGTGTTCGCCAGATCAGCTCATCGACGTTTGGTTCGAGAAAGAACGGAAAGCCGAACCTGAACGTGGTGGCGAAACCCATCGCCGTGTCCGCCGGGACGTTCGAGTCAACTGCCGAACGCGGACGCAACTCACGACTGTAAGAGAAGTGAGCTTCGTTCAACTTTGTCGGCGAGACGGTGGTGTAAAGATTGAAGCGGACGGAGTTGATCTTTGAAGGTCCTTCAATACCGTTGGCGGAATTGCCGTAAGTTGCAACGTCGAAGGTTTGATTAGTGTTCTTCGAGTAATTGAACTGGTAAGAGGCCGTGAGCTGATTCGCATCGCTGAGTCTGAAGTCAGTCTTGGCCAGGAGCGCCTGGTTGTTGATCTTGTGTGCGATTGGCAAGCCTTCTTCCTGATTGCGAGTAGTGCGGAAGAAGTTGATCAGGGCGAGGCGCTGGCAATCTTCATTGCCGTTGATGAGACCTTCGTTGGCGATGATCGTGGGAGCTGCTATCGGGCACGGCGTGGCGCCGAGAGGTTCGCTCAGGTTGGTGCGCGTCAGGTTTTCGCGAATACCTTCAAAGGCGAGAAAGAAAAATGCGCGGTCTTTCTTGAACGGACCGCCGATGGTTGCGCCGTACTGCTCGCGATGGAAGTCCTGGAGTGGTCTGCCGTCTGAAGTATTCGCGGTAAGTGCTTCCAGTCGCTGGAAGTGAAACACGCTGCCGTGAATGTCGTTGGTGCCTGACTTCGTGATGACGTTGATGATGCCGCCGGCGGTGCGGCCAAATTCAGCACTCGCGCCGGTGGCGACCACCTGAAACTCCTTCACGGCTTCAAGCGTGATGTCGATGGCGGCGCGTTGACCGCCGAGTTGCTCGCCGAAGAAACCATTGTTGTAATCGCCGCCGTCGAGACTGACGTTATTGAAGATGCCGCGTTGACCGGCGAAATTGATCTCGTCGCCGTCTGGTCCCTGCGTGATGCTCACGCCCGGCGTCAGGGTGAGCAGGTCTTCGAACTTGCGCCCGAGAATGGGCGTCGTCGCCACCGCAACTTCATTAATCGTCGTGCTTACTTGCGTCTTGGCGGTGTCGACCACGGGCGTATCCGTAATCGTGACGCGTTCGGCAACTTCTGAGACCGTTAAAGTGACTGGAATCCTTTTTGCTTCACCGACTGTCAACGCGGTTCGTTCGAGAACAGCCGTGGTGAAGCCTTGTTTGGAAACTGTCACGGAATAGTTGCCGGGAGGCAACGCAAGGGAGACAAAGCGCCCGCTATCATCGGTGGAGGAGGTGCGCGTAAGATTGGTGTCGAGGTTCTTTATTTCAACGTTTGCACCGGGGATGACTGCGCCGTTTGCGTCACTGGCAATAACCTCAATCGTACCGGTCGTGATTTGCGTCTGGGCAAACGCCGCCGGGGCGAGCAACAGGATAAAGATCAGATTGGCAGCAAAAGTCTGTAATCGGGGGAAGCTGCGAAAAACAGGGGTCCGCATAGTGTTCTCCTATAATTGGGTCCAGTGGTGTGCTTGGGTATGTTCAAGTTTGGGCCGGGGCTAGATTAGTGAGAGCTTCTGAATGTGTCAATGAAGTTCTTAGTGCAGATGGAATCGAGGTTTAATGGTGTTTCAAGGGATAGCGTCGCTGTTGCAGGATTCCGAGCGATTTATCGGGCGGATTTGGGCTTACCTGACACAGACTTTTACGTTTGGCCGCATCACGGTTTCCATTTCCAGCGTGATGGTGGGGCTGATCGTTTTCATCGTCACGGTCGCGATTGCGCGCTATCTGAGCTCGTTTGTCGACAGCCGCATGGCGCGACGCCGCCATATCGATCCCGGTTTGCGTTACACGATTTGCCGGTTGATCCGGTACGTCGTGATCATTGTCGGAACGCTGGCGGCGGTCAAGCAGGCGTTTGCCGTTGACCTGACGTCGATCGCGGTGATCTTCACGGCGCTGTCTGTGGGTATCGGTTTTGGACTTCAGTACCTCGCGGCCGATATTGCGTCGGGTTTCATACTGCTTTTCGAACGGCCGATTCGCGTCGGCGACCGAATCACGATCGGCGAAGACGAGGAAGGCGACGTGGAGAGCATCAATCTGCGCACGACGGTAATTACAACTAACGCTCGCGTGGCCATCATCGTGCCCAATTCAAGGCTCGTGAGTCAGCGCGTGATCAATTGGTCGTACGGAGATCCACGAGCGCGTATCGCGATTCAGATCGGCATCGCGGCTGATTCGGACATCGACCTGGTGACCAGGACGTTGAAGGACGCCGCGGCGCACGTCCAGAATGTGCTGGACGATCCGCCGCCGCGCGTGCAGTTCATGAAGTTTGGTGATTACGCGCTCGATTTCCGTCTACTGGTTTGGACAAAGCAGCCGCGGCGCCACGTGCAGATTCGCAGCGACATCAATTACCGCATTCACCGGCTCTTCAAGGAGCGCAGTATTCGCATTCCTTATCCGACGCAGGAGTTTCTGCTGAAGGGCGTTTCGTTGACGGAGGACCTGGAGACGAGTTTGGTTGGGGACGACAGGCCGCGGCTACAGGATTGAAAACGCGCATGCCGGATTGAAAGACGCCACTGAATGAGGCATCATTCATTCGCGATGCGTTCGGCCCGAACTCTCCACAGCAATTTTGCCCGCGCCGGCGGCGATAAACGCGAAGCCATCCTGCGCGCCGCTATCACCGTCTTCGCCCATAACGGCTACTTCAATTCCAAAGTCGCCGATATCGCGCGCGAGGCCGGCGTCGCCGACGGCACCGTCTATCTCTACTTCAAAAGCAAAGAAGATATTCTCCACTCCATCTTCGATCGCAGCGTTGACGAGGCCCTGGCTGTCGCACGCGAACAAATCCGGCTCATCGCCGATCCACGCGAAAAACTGCGTCGCATAGCTCTGCTACACCTCGAACGTCTCGGCGCCGATCGCGATCTGGCGGTGGTGTTTCAGGTCGAGCTGCGCGGCTCGACCAAGTTTATGGAAGAGTTTTCGGCCGCCGGGTTTGCCGAATATCTCACGCTCATTCGCACCACGTTTGAAGAAGGACAACAGGCCGGCGTGTTTCGCAGCGACCTGAACGCGAATGTAGTCGCCAAGATCGTTTTTGGCGCGCTCGATGAAATGGCCACCAACTGGATCCTCTCGAAGCGTCGCTACAAATTAGCGCCGATGGCCGACCAGGTGCTGGATATCCTGCTCAACGGAGTGAAAGCGTCGTGAATCATCTGGCCGCTGACATTCCTGTGGCGCAGCCGCGTTTACCAGTTCGCCGGCCGTTCGCGCCGGGCGAACCGCAGACGCTGATCGAAGTCTTCACACGTGCCGCTCTCCAACACAACCGTCCCGATGCGTTGAACTACAAGAGCGGTGGCCGCTGGCTATCGGTCTCTTCGGACGAAATGTTGTCGCGCGCGAAGCACATCGCCGCCGGGCTGCACGCGATCGGAATTCGCCACGGCGATCGCGTTGCGCTGTTGTCCGATAGCCGGGTCGAGTGGACGCTGACCGATGCCGGTTGTCTCTTCGCGGGTGCGGTTGACGTTCCGATCTATCCGACGCTGACGCCGCCGCAAGTGTCTTACATCCTGCGTGACTCCGGTTCCAGCGCTTTGTTTCTGGCGAATCGGAAAAAGTTTCTCGAGTTGAAAAACATCCTCGGCGAGTGTCCCCACGTTGAGCACGTTATCTTTTTCGACGCGGAGGGCGTTACGGAAGCAGACGGTCTGACGCTGGCCCAACTCGAACAAAAAGGGCGTGAACTCGAGCAAAACGATCCGGGTTTGATCG
>DASUOZ010000506.1:0-4238 GCA_036276375.1 Pyrinomonadaceae bacterium
ATGAGTTACGGCGCCGCACACCAACACTAATCCGACCCCGCCAGTTTTTCCGAAAACCGCGCGCATGTCGGTCGAGAATTCCGGGTGCCGATGACCTTGCCTGCTAAATCGCTTTCAGGTCCGACGGTCCACGCCCAGCCCCAATGCTATACTCTGTTGTGTATAGCTGGCAAACTTTAAAGTGTTTTGCTCTCGCTCATTCGTGAATGGCGTTGGGGCAGGCGTCATAGTCATCGTGGGATACATTTCGATAGCGCAGCGCCGTCGCCTCACTAGTTCGCCGCACGAAATGGAAGGGCTGTGCTATCTACAGCAGCTCGACTGCTCGGAAGAAATCCCGAAGGTGTTCTGACTACAACTGCTCCCGAAGGCTCGGGACAGTTGGGGAGTTAAAGCTTTTCTTCTGGGCAGTCTGACTATTGGCCGCGGACAATATCCCACCATGTTGAGGATGTCAACCGCAAAAAACTTGTCTGCAAAAACTTGTCTAAGCGCGGAATACGGGAGTAGAGTTATTCATCTGCCGCGCGCAGCGGAATCGATTGACTACGAGAGGTCACACGTGGATCTGGGCGAACTCACCAGTCTTCTTCACGATCACACCAGTGCGACGCACCGGCTCCTCAGCATCTGGCGGGAGGCGCCGCTCCTTTTAATGCTCGACGTAGATTGGAAACGCGGTCCACTTGTGTTGGTAGGACAGTCGGATCGGATGATGTGGCCGTTGTTGCCGCCCGGAAGCCTGTTGCAGTTGGATCAAAGTGAACAGACGGTCGAGGATGGGCGATGGGACGAGTTTGAGCGTCCCGTTTACCTGATCGAGTACAAAGGTAAGCTGCGCTGCTGCCACGCGCAGCGACGCGGTGACACATTACGATTGATCCCGCACCTCGAATCTCCGGAACGCACCTCGACCTCCGTGCCCTACAGAGAAGTAAAAGTCCTGGGCCGGCTCACAACTATCTTTCGACCACTCGCGACCCGCGGCAATCTCGCCGGACGTTCGCAATACCTGAAGTCCGGACGGCCGCGCTAAGCGACATGTCTATCTGCCGCCGTACAGGCTTTCCAGTTTGCGCCAGGTCTTGATCTTCGTTAACGAAGCGGGCGGTGCATAGCCGAGTCGCTCCGCTTTGATCGCCAGCCCCGCATAACTCAGCGTCGTTCTGGTTTTCGCTTTCAACTGCACCAAATTTTTCGGCAGACATTGATCTCGCCCGACTCGCAGCACGCGCATGTGCTTGATGAAGTCCTGATCGGGAAAGATTAGTTCGGCGGCAAAGATCTCCGCGCCGATTTCGACTGTCTTCCCCAAGTTTGACTGGTCGCAATAGGAGATGCCGAGATCGCGGTCGCGAAAAAAGTGTTTCAGCTCGTGCGCCATCGTAAAGACCATCGGGTCCTGCGGCAGGCCGCTTGCGAGCATTACGGTAGTGCCGAGGTGATCGCTGATAAAAGCGCCGCGAAGATTTCGCAGCCGATAGGGCCAGGAGTCGATCACGATTCCGTGGCGATCGTAGATGCGGCGTAGGTCGCTCGCGAGCACGCGTGGCGAGCGCAATCCGTTTTCGGCCCTGACCTCGCGCGCGAGTCGTTTGAGATCCTCGAAATAAGCCTGCCGGTTCATTTCTGTTTACTTCCTTTCCGGCCCGGCTTCGGGCGGGTCTTGCCCTCATAGATAGCGCGGGCGCGACGAAACTCCGCGTACTTGCGCAGCTCTTCCAGGTCAGCGGGATGCAACTGCCTCGCGGTGCGGAGGAGTGCTTTCAAATTCTCGTCTTCTTCCTCGTTCACCATATCTGAGGGAAGGAACGACATCATGGAGACGCCGAAGAAACGCGAGATGCGTTCGACGTCTTTGAGGCTCGGACGATACGTACCCGTTTCCCAACGTGAAATCGTGTTTGGTGCGACTTTGAGGTGAATGGCGAGTGCTTCCTGAGACAGTCCTTCGCCACTGTTGTAACTAACGCGCAGATCTTTGATCTTCGCTGCGACGTGGTCCAGCAGGTCCATTTTCGTTTCTACTCTTTCTCATCCTGAATGAGGACGGCATTTGACTAATATCGTTGACAGGCTGTGAGGGCGCGCGTATTATACGCGAGCGGCAATTAATTTCAATGGTATCGAGCGATACCAGAGTTCTCAGCCCAGACAAAAACAATTATTGAATGGTTACCTCACCATGAATAATCCTTTCTTTCGCAAACGAGTTTTCCTGGCTTCAATCTCAACGGGCCACACTTCTTACGTTCTCGCTGAAGTTGAATCGAGTCGCGGTGGTGAATACAAGTGGGGCCACTGCATGCTGACGATAGCAGACTGTCGGCGGCGCATTCAGCTTGAGTTTTTCCTGGGAACAGTGCGGGCGCGGCGCGAGAGTTTGAAGAAGTTGGACCTGCTCTTAAAGGTGCTCGGTTCGTTTCGCGACGCGCTGCTCGCCGAAGCTCAGGCGATCACCGAATACGAACGCGCCGCGAAGCGCGGCCCAAAGAAAGTAAGAGCCAAAGCGCCACGGCGAGACACCGGTTGATATTCAACAGTGACGGTCGCCGATCAAATACCCGGAAGAGTGACAGTCGGCGTTAACGGGGACCACGAAATGTGTTGTCGCCTGGCTCTGATTGAGACCGGCGCGGTTGAGGAGATCCATGAAGCGCGGATCGTTGCGGCACGAGTCCAGGATCGGATCGACGGCCAGGTAACTCAGGTTCTCATCAAACTCGTCGAACGCTTTTTCCAACCACGTAAATCCTTGATCCATCTCATCGAGCGCGAAGTAGACGGTCGCGACCAGGTAAGGCGAGACCCACTGCGTCTCGGCAGTCCTGTTTATTTCATCCAGAATGGCTTCCGCAATATGTGTTCTGCCTAACTTCGCATAAACCCGCCCGCGCAAGGCCGCGATCCAGGGCGAGCGGTAACAATCATTTGCTTTTTCAAGCTGGCCCAGGGCCTCGATCAGTTTCCCAGCCTGTTCGTGGGCCAAGGCTGCGCTCCAGTGCCCCAGCCAGAAGCTCCCGTCAAGTGCGATCGCTTTGCGCGCGTGTTTCAACGCCTTATGCGGCTGGCGCGCGAAGAAATACGTGAGGCTCATGAGTACGCTCAATATCGGCGCGAGTGGGTTCAGGTCTCGTGCCCGGCAAAGCGCGCCGATCGCTTCGGCTAATCGGCCCTGCGTTATCAGGTAACAACCGAACCACTGCAGCGTTAATGCGCTGTTGGGCGCTAACTCCAATGCGCGCCGGAAGCGTGTTTCGGCCTCCCGTGGGTTGCGCTCGTAGTTTGCTGCTACAACCGCAAGTAACGTGTGGGCCTCGGCCAGGTTTCCGTCCAACTCTAAAGCTTTTTCGGCAGCAGCTTTGGTTTGCACCAGCGACTCGGCCGGTCTGAGGACAAACGAAGCGTGGTAATAGGCGTTCGCGAGTTCGGCATACGCGAGCGCGAAGTTTGGATCGACCGCGATCGCCCTGTTCAAATATTCAACCGCGGTTTCAAATCCTTCAGCCGTAAACCGGCGGGCGTGAAAGAGGCTCTGTAAATACAGTTGATACGCCTCTGCGTTTTCCGTGTGGCGCTTACAGACCGCGGCGCGTTCTTCACCATGGAGCGGAATTTTCAGAGCTTCAACCACGGCGAGCGCCAGTTCACTCGTGACGTCGACGGTCTCGGGCAGTTGCCGATCGTATCGTTCGGACCAAAGCTGGTATCCGGTACTGGCGCTAACCAGTTGAACCGTTACTCGGATCTTCTCGTCCGATCGTCGAATGCTTCCTTCCAGCACGGCTTGTACGTTGAGCGTCTTACCGATCTCGCGTATGTCTGCGCCTGTTCCCTGGAACGAGAATGCAGACGTGGGAGCTGTCACCCGCAGGTTTTCGATTCGATTCAACGCCCGTACCAGCTCCTCGGCCAGACCAACGCAGAAGTATTCATTAGCCGGATCCGTCGTCAAATTAGTAAACGGCAATACGGCGACCGAGTAGGTTGCTTCGGGTGATGTTCGCGGCGCGCCGCGAGAGATGGTCACGACAGGGAAAAACTCGGTCGTGTCGTCATGCAGAGACTCGCTGACAAGCAAACTGCCGTCAAAACGGCAGAACTTGAGCGTGCTCTCCTCATACAGCCAATCACATGTGGGACATCGCTTCATTGAGGCACACCTTAGGTAATCCGGTATTGCTACCTCTATAACGCGAAAAACACGCGCGCTTCGGGTCTGAAATTATTTGCGAATT
>DASUOZ010000507.1:0-18656 GCA_036276375.1 Pyrinomonadaceae bacterium
GAAGGTTTTGTGCTTCTTGTGCTTTTTTGTGGCCCTACAGCAGGACGATAGAGTCGTCGTTATCACGGCGATGCGGGCGCTGAGTTGGTACTGGCGGGAGAACGATCGCGTTCTCGTTTAGCGGGCACGGTTCACAATAACTTCCCAACCGCAGTTTTCGATCGCGACAATCATTACAACCTAAAACCAACCCGAGTTGCCGCAGTGAGTCGAGCAGCGGCAACAGTAACCGGCCGCGTTCTGTCAACGAATACTCGATGTGCGGCGGGTTCCCGCCGAAGTCTCTGCGCTCGACGAAGTTGTCGTTTTCCATGTCGCGCAGACGGCCGACGAGCGTTCGGCTGCTGATCGGGAAGAGGCTGTTGAGCAGCTCCATCGTCCGTTTCGGGCCGGAGACGAGCTCGCGCACCACCAGCATGGTCCACTTATCGCCGAGCATCTGTAATGCGCCGGTGATCGGGCAGCCGTCGAGTTCGCGTCGCTTCATGGTCTTAAGTTGATGTTGTAGGTTTTGATCTTTGAATTCAGCGTGGTGGCGTTCATGCCCAGCAACCGCGCCGCGCGCGACTGATGACCGCCGGTTTGTTCGAGCGCACGGCGGATCAGGTCGATTTCAAATCGCCGCACTTCTTCGTAGAAGTTGATGCCGCGACCGATGTCGCCGACGGCTGCGTTGCTCGCGCCGTCATGGTGGCCGGAGGCAACCGACTTCGGATCGCTGATTTCGGCGCGCAGGCATTCCTTGGTGACCTCGTCTCCGGGCGCGATTACTACTGCGCGCTCAATCGTGTTTTCCAGTTCGCGAACGTTGCCGGGCCAGGAGTACGACTCGAGCAAAGCGAGCACTTCCGGCGCGAGTTGATCGGAGACGTTGCGGCCGTTTTCTTCGTTGTACTTTTGAATGAAGTGCTGGGCCAACGGGAGAATGTCTTCGTTGCGATCGCGCAAAGGCGGCAACTCGATCGGCACGACCGCGAGACGGTAGTAAAGATCCTCGCGAAAACCTCCCTGTCGCACCGCTTCCTTGAGATCGATGTTGGTGGCGGCGATGATGCGCACGTCCACGCGGCGCGGCGCAGTGTCGCCGAGGGGCGTAAACTCGCGCTCCTGGATCACGCGCAGCAGGCGCACCTGTGTTTCGGGTGGAATGTCGCCGATTTCGTCGAGAAAGATGGAGCCGCCGTCCGCGACTTCAAACAAGCCTTTCTTCGCGGCAACAGCACCCGTGAAGGCGCCGCGTGTGTGGCCAAACAGTTCGGATTCGAGCAGCTCGGAAGGGATGTTTGAACTGTTGACGGTGACGAACGGCCGGCCGGCGCGCGTGCTAGCTTCGTGAATCGCTTTGGCGATCAGTTCTTTACCGGTGCCGCTCTCGCCGGTGATCAAGACCGTCGAGCGCGCGGGCGCGACTTGTTCGACCAGCCGGAAAACTTCCTGCATCACATCCGAGCGGCCGATGATCTCGCCGCGATCGACCGCCTTGCTCATCGCACGCCGGAGTGTGCGGCGTTCTTCTTCTTTGCGACGGCGCTTAATGCCGGCGCCAATCTGCGCGATGATCTGTTCGTTCTGAAACGGCTTCCGAATGCAGCCGAATGCGCCGCGCTCCCAGGCGGCGATGGCGGTGTCGAACGTTGCGTAGGCAGTGATCATGACGATGACGGCGTCGGGATCCATCTTCAAAAACTCTTCGAGCGCGCGGAGGCCGCCGATGCCCGGCATGGAGACGTCGAGCAACACGACGTCGAACGCGCGCCGGCCATACGCCTCAAGTCCTTCCTCGCCGGTCTTGGCGAGATCGACGCGATAGCCCTCAGCCGTGAGAAGTGTCTCCAGCACCTCACGCATAATCTCCTCGTCGTCGACAACGAGTACGGACCCTTTTCTGGAGTTACGTTTTTCCGTCTTCATGAAGGGCGTAGTTTACAACGTAAAAGTAAATCCATCCACAGATTACGCAGAAACGGAGGCACAGCGAACCACGACCTGGTTTAGCTCTATCTGCGTAATCTGTGGATGGATTAGTCACCGACCGCCTGCAGGCGCGCACGAGCGCGGGCGGCGGGGAGAATGATACGGAAGGTGGTGCCGTCGCCGGGCGTACTGTCAACGGTGATGCGGCCGGTGTGCTCCTGGACGATGCCGTACGTCACCGCCAAACCGAGCCCGGTGCCTCGTCCGACGCCCTTGGTCGTATAGAACGGATCGTAAATCTTCGCCACGTTCTCAGGCGCGATACCGATCCCGCTGTCTGAAATCTCCGCCACGAGCGAGCCGTCATCAGCCGTGCTCGTCGAAACAACAATGCGCCCGCCGTCGGGAATCGCGTCGCGCGCGTTGAGCAACAGATTCGTAAACACCTGTTGCAACTTGCCGGCGTTACCGTAAACCTCCGGCGCGTCTTTCTCATACTCGCGGACTATCTCGATCTGACTGCGCCTTAACTGCGGTTCCAGCAACTGCAACGTATCGTCGAGCACTCGCGCCACATTCACTTCCGCAAACTCCGTCGCGCTACCCGTGCGCGAGAAGTTCAGCAGGTTGTTGACGATGTTAGTCGCGCGTTCAGCCTGTGTGCGCACCTTCTGCAACAAGGCGTGCTTCGGATCGTTTTCGTTGAGCATCGCGAGCAACATCTGCGTGTACGACGAAACGCCCGTGAGCGGCGTGTTGACTTCATGCGCCACACCCGCGGCGAGCAAACCAATCGATGAAAGCTTCTCACGCTGCTGCAACTGTTCTTCGAGACTGATTCGCGTCGTCACATCTTCAACTACGACCAGGGCGCCGGTTTGCCCCTGAACGTCCTGCAATGGCGCAAGCGCGATGTTCAAGACGAGCGCGCGGTTGGTACGCGTGGCGGTGTGCAGCTTGTAGATGTTGCGGATTTCCTGCAGCCGCCAGCCGCCTTTGCCTAATACCTGCTTCAGCGTGTCTGCGAAGTCTTCTGAAAATAGCTCTTCAACCCGCCGGCCAATCGCCGCATCACGACGCAAATCGAGCATGTGTTCGATCGCGGAGTTCAACCGCGTCACACATCCATCTAGATCCACCGCCAGCAGTCCCACGTTGATCGACTCGATAATGGACTCGTTGAACTCCTTCAGCAGTTTCAGCTCGCTCGCACGTTCCTGCTGATCCTTGTAAAGCAGACTGTTTTCAATCGCGACCGCGACGTAACCGGAAACGGTGCGCAGGATCTCAACGTCTTCCGACGAAAGCAGCGCGCCATCAACCGACCGACCGAGCCCGATTACCGCGACCATACGGCCGCGCACCACGCACGGCACGTAGTAATGAAGCGCACGACGCGCAGAAACGTTCGCGTCCGAAGCGAGATCCAGGTCGTCAGCGCGAACCACGCCCGTCTCCGCCGAGCGCACGCGAATCATTTCGCGGAAGTCGGTCGGCACGAAGACAGCGCCATCCAGCCCAACCGATCGCGCAACCGCATAGCCATTTCGCGCCTGACGGTCTTCGACGAAGATCGCCACGCGCCCGACGTTCATCACTTCCTGTAACCGGCTGACCAGAGAATCGAGCAGCGGATCGAGCGCCGTGGTTGCCGAAAGCGTGCGGCCAAAGTCGAGCAAACTGTTTCGCAGATCGTAACGCTCGCCATAGAAGAGTCGGTCGATGCGTTCCTGAAGAAAGTTCTTCACGGGCGCCGCAACCATGACGATCGCCGCCATCGCCGCCACAGCCGCAACCACGCGCAACGTGATCTCACCCGAGCTGAACGCGGCGTCGGAACCGAACGCATAGAGACCGCCGGTGTAGACCACCAGGCCGATCAGCAACGAGATCGCCAGCGTCGTCAGTGCGTAGACAAAGACGCGACGGACCACGAGCTCGACGTCCATCAAACGATAACGCAGCACCGAATAGCCAAACGCGAACGGGATCGCGATCAAGGGCAACACGGCCACGTCAGTAACCCAACGGTCCGTCGAAGCGCCAGACAAGAATACGAGACCGTAAAGCAGCGTGAACGGCGTCACGGAAAGCAGCGTTCCCCACAGCACCCACTTCAACTGCTGCCGCACCAGCGCGTTCTTCGCCGTGACATACGTCCGCACCAGCAGCGCGCCACTCGCCACGAGCCCGACGATGAAGTGCAGGAAGCTGAGCCGGTAGAACGTCTCGACAAAAGACTCCGACACACCGTTAGTTGTATAGCCAAAAACACTCAGTGCGTTTCTGACGTAGACAAAACCGGCCGGCGGCAGGAACGCAATCGTGGCCATCAACAGCAACACAACGGCCGGAACGTAAAGCAGGATTGCGCGCCAACGCTTCTCCGGAAACAGTTGCTGCTTCGTCGGGTAGAGCGCAGAGAAGTGCACAAACAGCGGCGCGAACAGAATGAACGCCGCGTTCTTCAGAAACGCGACTGCCAAATCGAGATCGCGATACGTTCCGGTGGGCGTGTAGAAGTGGAAGACAAAAGCGGCCAGACAGAGCGTCGCGAAAGGCAGAACGAACGGCGCGCGTGCTCCCTGCTTGAACAGGACGAAGAAGCCGATGAACAGATACGCGAGCCCAATGATGTTGATGTAGATGATGCGCGGCGTCCAACGATGGATCGATCCGAGGTTGTCGAGGTCGGCCCAGTAGTCGCGCGTCTCGGGCGGATACGACGGTCGCTCCATGAGGTAGTGCAACTGGCCGCCGACGCGCGCCTGGTCAAGATAAATTTGGATGTCGCGAGCGTTCTGGACCTCATCGGCCCGGCCGCGCGGATCGAGCGCGATACCGATCAGGCGATCACCGGGAAGGAGCCAGGCGCGTTCTGCCGCCGATCCCTTTTCAATACTTTTGGCGATGATTCCGTCGGCCGTATCGACCCATTCGACCCCGTCCCAGGGAGGTGTTTCCTGCCGCGCCCGCTGGCCAAAGTTGAGGATGCCTGCCGCGATCAGGAGTGCTGCTCCGATCAGCAGGAACCAGGCTTTAGTTGTGAGTACCGATC
This sequence comes from Pyrinomonadaceae bacterium, assembly GCA_036276375.1. Taxonomy (GTDB): domain Bacteria; phylum Acidobacteriota; class Blastocatellia; order Pyrinomonadales; family Pyrinomonadaceae; genus PSRF01. The sequence continues at coordinate 4,973 of DASUOZ010000507.1, forward strand.
CCTTCACTGCTTCCTCAACTCCTCGCCCTAAATCCGTCACCAGGCGATCCGACAGTTTTAGGCAAGCAATGTTCCCAGTCGTCCGCGTGGTTTAGTACGCGTTTCTCAGGGTCTAACTCGTTGAAATTAATCCAACTTTTCGGAGTTTTCCGAGAATTTGGAAGCTAGAACCTGACGGAGATTCCGCCACGAACAGACCGCCGGCTGCTACCAACGAAGGTCATAAACTCGCCGTTGTTCTCCGACGCTATCTGCGCATCCAGGAGGTTCCGCGCATCGAGGATAGCTTCCGCACGTACCGGTAAACCAAAACTCGGCAGATCCTGGGTGACTTGAATACTCAAAGAAGGATCGTAAACGCCCAGTCTTCCGGCAAATGGATCAATCGCGAAAACCGTCGCTTCCGGAGAGAAGCGGAAGACGGTTCGCACTTGCGTACCACTACGAAAACCGGCGCCCAATTGCAGGGCTGCCGTTTGAAATAGAGCGTTCTCGAAGAGATCGTTCGGGCTGGCGAAACCATGGGCTGAGAGTCGTTGACCACGCCCGAAAGCGTAACCGGCCGAAGCGGTCCAGACGCGATTCAAACGACGCGTGTAAACCACGCGCACGCCGCGTGAGGATCCTTGCTGATTCGCGATGCTGGCGAACACGTCGCCCGCGTCAGTACCGGCAAATGCCGTCCCCGGGAAACTCAGCAAGCCGACGCCACGACCACTCGTCGTGTCGAAGAAGGCAGTCGCTTCAACGTTCGAACTGTTGTCGAGCACGCGCTCAACACCGAACTCGAGCCGATGACTACGTTCGAGCACTGCCTGTCCGTCGACAAACGCCACTGGCCGCAAGGCCTGGCGACGAAACACGACTTGTTCGTCTTCAAACGTCGCGACACTTTGCAGCCCATCTTCATCACCGCCGGAAGCGAAAGCCGCTTTGACTCGGGTGCGTGCGTTGGCGTCAAACTGAACTCCGAATCGCGGAGTGAAACTGTGGGCGCCGCCCGCGCCGATGAACCGCGAGTAGTCGAGGCCCATGACGATCACGATACCGTCGCGCACGATCCATTCGTCAACAGCACGCAAAGAAACCTGGCCTGCGAGTTCTTCCTCGCCGCCTCGTCCGGTCCAGATCGGCGCTGAATAACGGGCTCCCGCGGCCGTTACGCCAATCTTGTGGCGATCGCCCACACGAAAACGCGTCGTTGCTTCGAGACGTTCCGGCGCCTCGGCAGTTCCGGTTTGGCCGGAGAAGATTAGTTCGACCTGATCTGAAATGGGCGTAGATACCGCGAAGTTGAAACCGACGTAGGAAGAAGAGAAGCCGTTACTCGCGAAATAACTTTCGATGACGCCGTGTGCTCTCGGCGAATAGCTGGAGCCGAACGATGTGGGCGGTGTTGCGGCCGCCATCTCCGTCGTTGTGTTCTCGGCTTCGGTTACGGCTTTGACGGTAGCGTCTTCGCCTTCTCCCGCCTGGAAGATCGAGCGTCGCGTATGAATGGATCGCAACGTCCACTTCACGTCGTCGCGATCGCGACGCCGCTCAGGCAACGTGTTGCCGTAACCAACCGGCTCGAGATTGAACTTGTAGACGAGTTCCTGTGCTGCTTTTACGTCGACAGCATTGAAGGACACTTCGTTGAACCCGCTGGCAATCGCTTTGATTCCATATCGACCTGGTGTCACCTTCGCGATGAACTTACCGTGTCGATCGGTGAGCGTGTGTTTGGTCGCCTGCTTCACGGCGCCTTCGCGCGTTAAAGACACGAGTGCCTCAGCGAGCGGGTTTCCCTTGTTGTCGGTAACGATTCCCGAGATGGTCGCGAGTGTCTTGCTGGGGCTACCTGCTTCAATCGGGTCAGCAGATAATGAAATGAGCGCGAGCAGGGACAAGCTTAAACCGACAACTCTTCGCATTGTGCTAACGACCTCCGCTACAAGAGTCACACTCGGCCGCCGATTCGGGAATAAGGGGCCAAACTGGTTCCACCGAGGAGACTAATCGGAACCAGTAGAAATAGGCCAACTATTGTCGTTCAGGCCCGAAATACTGTCAAGAACTAAGGGGAAATTTGGGTGATTTGCCGCCCACTTACCGCCGTGCTAGGATTCAGACCCCCTATTCAGCCGCGGTGCCAAAAACCCTTTTGGTGTTCCATAGATGCATAGATGATTGACGAGGTGCAAACGACAAGACTCCCCAATGGCATTGCCGTCCTGACCGAGCACATGCCGGGACTCAGGTCGGTCACCGCCGGAATCTGGGTACGCCGAGGCTCACGCCATGAATCTCCCGAGCTCAATGGCATCTGTCACTTCATCGAACACGCTGTTTTCAAAGGTACGCGGACGCGAAGCGCTCGCGATATTGCCGTGGAAACCGACCGTCTGGGCGGACATCTCGACGCTTATACGACCCATGAGATGACGGGTTTTACGACAAAGGTTGCGGACACCGCCCTGGCGCAGGCGACGGATTTGCTTGCCGACCTCGTTTCCAACCCGCGTTTTGAACAGGAAGACCTGGAGCGGGAGCAAAGAGTCATCCTCGAAGAGATGAAAATGGTCGAGGACACGCCCGACGAACTTCTCGGCGAGCTCTTCAACGCCGCTTACTTTCCGAACCAGGCGCTTGGCCGCCCGATCGAGGGCACTCGCGAGACAGTTCCGACCTTCGACCACAAAACTACCGTCTCCTTTCACGCACGCGAGTTCTCGTACAGCAACCTGGTGGTCGCCGCTGCCGGAAATGTGAATCACGATCGTCTCGTCGAACTGGTTGGCAGATCTTTCAATGGTTGCGAGAGCGGCGCCGGCGCGCGGCCACGCACCCTCGACAGCCGCCCCCGTCCGGCGGCGCCGATCATGATCGAGCAGAAGAATGAATTGGAACAGGCGCATCTCGTACTCGCGACGCCGTGGCCGTCGGCCTTGAATGAAGACCGTTACGCGGCGAGTCTGCTCGCGTCGATCATCGGCGGTGGCACGTCAAGTCGCTTGTGGCAGAAGATTCGTGAAGAACGCGGCCTGGCTTACTCAGTCGGCGCCGCCGGCAGCGCGTTTTCCGACGTCGGCGTGTTCAATGTTTATGCAGGGACTTCGCCGGAGCGACTCGACGAGGTGCTGGAGCTCTCGTTGAAAGAATTGCGTGAGGTCGTGCGCAACAGCGTGACGGAAGAAGAGCTGCGCATCGCCAAGGACCAGGCGATCTCGTCGATACTCCTTAGCCTCGAGTCGTCGAGCGCACGCGCCAGCACGCTCGCACGGCAGGAGATCATTCACGGTCGCCGTATCTCACCCGATGACGTGATTCAAAAACTGAGAAACACAACCGTCGATCAGGTTCAGGAAGTCGCGCGCAGTTACTTCAAATCAGAAACCCTCGCGCTCGGTGCACTCGGAAATCTCAACGGCTTTAAAGTCGATCGCTCTCGCCTCTCCATCTAGCGGCCACGAAGAGGCACAAAAAGCACAAAAGAGATAAAAGCTTTGGTATAGTGCTCTTCTTTCCAGACTTGTGCTTTTTGTGCCTCTTTGTGGCTTCTTATGAAACTTACCGTTCTCGGCAGCGGATCAACAGGTAATGCAGTTTTGATCGTTGCGGGTAACACACGCGTGCTCGTGGATGCAGGCCTGAGTGCAAAAGAGATCGTTCGCCGGCTCGCAATGGTCGGCGAGGACGCGCAACAACTTGACGGAGTACTCGTCACCCACGAACACGGCGATCACGCCGGCGGCTTGCGCGTATTGCTCGGTTCGGTCGATTGTCCCGTTTACATCTCCGCCAAAACGCTCGACGCTTACGTGAGCGAACGTTTCAACGTCACCAACGAAGAACCGCGCAGGCGCTCTAACGCGCTGCGAGGACGCGTCGAACAGATCGAGTCGAGCCGTGACTTTCGGATCGGTGAAATCGACTTCCACCCGTTCACGATTCCGCACGACGCCGTCGATAACTTCGGTTTCACAGCTACTCATCATGGCGTAAAGATCGCCACCGTCATGGACTTCGGCCACATCACCACGCTCGTGTCGCAACAACTCCGCGGTTGCGCCGCTATCGTTATCGAGTCGAATCACAGCCGCGACATGCTCAAGGCCTGCGACAATTACCCGTGGGAACTGAAGCAACGAATCCTGTCGCGGCTGGGCCACCTCTCAAACGAAGACCTGGCCGACTGGATCAAAGACGGATTCGACGGCTGCGCGAAGTACATGGTGCTCGCGCACCTTTCCCAACGCGCAAACAACCCCTACCTCGCGAAGATCACCGCCGAAGTCGCGTTGCAGGAGAAAGCGCCGCTATTTCCTTGCGAGACCGAAGTCTTTCTGTCCTACCCGAAGGAGCCGACGCCCTGGATCGAAGTATAAAAGCTCGAGCGGCTGGGCTTTTTTTGTTGTTGGCGATCGCGTGCGGCTGTGGCCAACCGGCCGAACGTGGGCGAGTTCCGATCGAAGTCCAGGAGGTCGTCAACACCGTCGGCGATCAGATTGCCCAGCAACGCTACGAGCAGATCTACAACGAGTCGTCGGACCTGTGGAAACAAGACACCACGCTCGAACAGTCAACTCAGGTTTTCAAAACCCTGCACGACAAACTCGGCAAAGTCGAGCATCGCTCGCTTCATTCAGCCACCGAACAGCAAAACTCGGGTGGCGCTTTGAAGGGTCATGCGTACATACTGTCGTATCAAACCCGATTCGAACGCGGCGAAGGAATGGAGACATTTACGTTGATTGAACAGAATGGGCGCTGGTTGCTGGCGCGCTATTTCGTGAACTCAACCGCCCTACAATAAAGATGATCGATCGTTACACGTTGCCCGAGATGGGCGCGCTCTGGTCAGAGCAGAACAAATTTCAGAAGTGGTTGGATGTGGAGATCGCGGTGTGTGAAGTGCACGCCGAGAATGGCGTGATTCCGCACGAGGCTTTGGAACAAATCAAAGCACGCGCTAAGTTCTCAGTCGCCCGCATCCATGAAATAGAACGAACCACCAACCACGACGTCATCGCTTTCACGACCAATCTCGCGGAGTCGATCGGTGAAGCGAGTCGTTTCGTTCATTACGGACTGACGTCTTCCGACGTAATCGACACTGCGAACGCGCTGCTGTTGCGCGATGCCGCTGACATTCTGCTCAAGAAGGTCGAAGCGCTGATCGAGGTACTGAAGCGCCGCGCGCTCGAATTCAAGAACACGCCGCAGGTCGGACGCACACACGGCATTCACGCTGAACCGACGTCTTTCGGTTTGACGTTTGCGCTGTGGTTTGAGGAGATGCGCCGCAATCGCGAGCGTCTGTTGCGCGCGCGAGAAGCTGTGGCGGTGGGAAAGATCAGCGGTGCGGTCGGCGCGTTTGCGCATCTCGATCCTGCGGTCGAAGAAGCCGTTTGCGCGCGACTTGGTTTGCACGCCGCGCCGGTGTCGACGCAAGTCATCCAGCGCGATACGTATGCTGAGTATCTGAACACGCTCGCCGTGATCGCTTCGTCGTTAGAGAAGTTTGCTTTGAACGTTCGTCACTGGCAGCGCACCGAAGTTCGCGAAGCGCAGGAAAAGTTTACGAAAGGGCAGAAGGGATCGAGTGCGATGCCGCACAAACGCAACCCGATCATTTCGGAGCGCATCTGCGGCATGGCGCGTATCGTTCGCGCAAACAGCCTCGTCGGACTGGAAAACATCGCGCTCTGGCACGAGCGCGACATCTCCCACTCGTCGGCCGAACGCGTGGTTCTCCCTGACTCGAGCATCGCGCTCGACTACATGCTGCAAAAAGCGATTGGCTTGATTGACGGTCTGGTGGTTTATCCCGAACGGATGCTGGAGAACCTCGGCGCCACTCGCGGGCTGATCTTCAGCGGCCAACTGTTGCTGGCCCTGACCAACAAAGGCGTGTCGCGCGAGACCGCCTACGAGTGGGTGCAACGCAATGCGATGCGAGTCTGGGACGAGGACCGCGACTTTCACACGCTCGTGAAAGCGGATCCGGATATCGCGTCGCGACTATCGGCCCAGGAGATCGATCGCACGTTCTCGCTGGAACACTACCTGCGGAACGTGCATCAGATCTTCAAGCGGCTGGGAATTATTTAGCCGAGAACTTCTCCGCGAAATTGCCGATGATGGGCAGCTTGAAGTACTGGCTCTGAAACGCCTTGACCAGGCACAGCACCCACGCAATCAGAATTCCGACGAGAAGAGCCAGCCAAACCAGGGTAATGAGTAGGCCGACGATAGTGCTCAATGCTTCCGAAACCTGAGAGACGATTAGCAAAGCTATAAACACAACGAACCACAGGACGAATGCTAAGACGCCTACGGAAACGTTGAACAGGATCGACTGCATCGCATGAAAGCGAACGAGGCGACTATCCTTCTCGATCAGGAAGAAAATCAGCCCCGAAACCCAACCAAAGATGTAGGACAGCAATGCGGCAATGTTTTCGTCGAGCCCAGTGCTTGATTTGGTGGTTTGAACGGGCGGCGGGTTTTGCATTATAAGTTTCTCCTTGGGGACGTGTTGAGCGGAGGATATTAGTCCAATAACTGCTTTTGAAGCAATATTTTATTAATCTAAAGATGAGTCAAACATGAAAGCCAAAGTTTATGTAAACCTGAAACCCGGAGTGCTCGATCCGCAGGGAAAAGCCATCCAACACTCAGTCGAGCTGCTGGGGTTTTCCGGAATCTCGGACGTGCGCCAGGGCAAGTTTTTCGAAATCGCGCTGGCCGACGGCGTCGATGGCCAGAGCGCCCGTGAGTCGGTCGAGAAAATGGCGCGCGAAGTGCTCTCAAACCCCATCATCGAAGATTATCGCGTGGAGATAGAAGCGTGAAGTTTGGAGTAATAGTTTTTCCCGGTTCGAATTGCGACCACGATGCCTACCACGTGATTTCAAAACACGTCGGTCAGCCGGTGGATTTTATCTGGCACCGCGAAACCGATTTGAGCACCTACGACGCGGTGATTATTCCGGGCGGGTTTTCCTACGGCGACTACCTGCGGGCAGGAGCACTCGCGCGGTTTTCGCCCGTCATGACGTCGTTGAAGAAGTTTGCCGAGAGCGGCCGGTTCGTGCTCGGCATCTGCAACGGTTTTCAGATTCTTTGCGAAGCCGGACTGCTGCCCGGTGCGCTGATTCGCAATCGCGACCTGCATTTCATCTGTGAACACATTTACGTGCGCGTCGAAACGTCTGACAGTCCGTTTACGAACGAACTGACACGCGGCTCCGTGCTGCGGATTCCCATCGCTCATGCCGAAGGCAATTACGTCTGTGACGACGCCACGCTTGCCGAGTTGCAACGCGAAGATCGCATCGTGTTTCGCTACTGCGAAAAGGACGGCACCGTCACCGAAGCGGCCAACCCGAACGGCTCGCGTGATAACATCGCCGGAATTTGCAACCGCGAACGTAACGTGCTGGGATTGATGCCGCATCCCGAACGCGCTTGTGAAGACTTGCTCGGCTCCAGCGATGGACGCGATATTTTTCGCTCACTCGCGGCCACCCTGGCAGCCGCCGTTTAAGAACTCAAATTATGAAACGAATACTGCCTTTTCTAATCATTCTCGTGGTGCTTGGCGCTGCGTTGGCTTCTGCTTATTACCTGACGCGCTCAGCTCCGGGAACGACAACCCGCGTCACTCAAACGCCACCGTCGCCGTCATCCAGCGCCGCCACCAATGCACAGCAACGGCCAGTCGCGCTAAAAGGCGTTCCCGGCGCGGAACCGCCTCACACGCTCGGACCGGCAAATGCTCCTGTGCAGCTCGAGGAGTTTGGCGATTTTCAGTGTCCGCCCTGCGGCATGTTTCATCCGATTCTCAAACAGATGCACGAAGAGTTTGGCGACAAACTCCGCATAACGTTCCGCGAGTTTCCACTTGTTCCCGCGCACCGCCACGCGGTCGCCGCGGCTTCCTCCGCTGAAGCGGCCGGATTACAGGGCAAGTTTTGGCAAATGCACGCCCTGCTTTACGAGCACCAGGCCGACTGGAAAGACAAAATGGATGTCGGTCCGATCTTCGAAGGCTACGCCAGGCAGATTGGGCTCGACATCGAGCGTTGGAAGAAAGACGTCACCAGCGAGCAGGTCGCGCAACGAATCTTCCTCGACGGCAGACGAGGACATTCGATGGGTGTAGCAGGCACGCCGACTGTCTTTATCAACGGCCGCGAAGTGCCGTTTGAATCGCTTATTGCGGAGAAACTGCGAGTCGTAATTCAGAACGAACTTGCCGCCAGCGGAAGCCGGTAATGAAGCTCCCCCTGAAGCTTTATGTAACGGCGGCGCTTGTTTCGTTGATAGGTCTTGCCGATGCGATTTACCTCACGGTCGAACACGTAACCGGACAGAGTGTTCGCTGCACGATCGTTGCGGGCTGCTCGGAAGTTTTGAGCAGCCAGTATGCGGTTGTGGCCGGTGTGCCGCTGGCGGCGATAGGCGCCGCGGCTTATTTCAGTGTTTTCAGTTTGGCCACGCTGGCGGCGTTTGGTTATCGGGTCGCGGGGACGTTGTTGACGCCGCTCGTGCTGCTGATGTTTCTCGTCAGTCTGTGGCTGATTTATCTACAAGCGTTCGTGATTCACGCCTTTTGTCAGTTCTGCCTGCTCTCCGCGGCGGTCACGGCCGCACTCACTGTAATCACCTTGTTCGCCCGGCGCGCGACGCGCCTTTCGTAAACGCCCGGTTCTGTGTAATCTGTCGCAAACACCATGGAACAACCGACAGTCGCAGACATCTTTCGTCGCGCGCAGGCATTGCATCGCGAACATCCCGATTATTCTCTGGGCCAGCTCAAGGATCTACTGGTTCGCGAATACTCTGGCGCGCCTTTTCCACCCTTGCATAACCTGACGATTCCCGAGCAGGACGCGCGCGCGCCCCAGGAAGACTGGAGCGCCGGACTGCCGATCGTACGTCGCGGCATTCAGTTTCAAGACTGGAAGGAGGTCGTCGACGGCATCCTTATCAGTCTCGAGCAAACTGAAAACTACGAACGCGAACGCGGCCCGGAGGGTGATCGCGACGACTGGCACGATCGCAGCGTCGGAATCAGCGAAGCAGTGGCGAAGGGTGTCGGCAAATGGATGCCTGAAGAGCTCGTAGCACTGGCTGAAAAGCAGGCCAAAAAATAGCGGGAACAAAATGAGCTTTATTGACAGATTATTCGTGGATCCGAAATATCAAACAACCGACCCGCGTAAACCGGATGAGATCGAGGATCCGGAGATCATCGTCAGTCCCGACACGCATCGCGAGAAGCGCCTGCCGCCGGGACAATCGCGCACGAAAAAGTGGCCCGTGCTCGACGCGCATGGAACGCCGAACATCGATTTGGCGACGTGGGAATTTGAAGTCGAAGGCCTGGTCGAACGTCCGCTGAAGTGGTCGCTTGACGAATTTATGCAGCTTCCGCCGGTGCGTGTTTACGCTGATTTTCACTGCGTCACGCGCTGGTCACGTTTGGACAACATTTGGAGTGGCGTCTCGACGCGAGAGATCGCGAAGCTGGTCGGTATCAAACCGGAAGCGAAGTTTGTTCTCGCACTGGCTTACGACTACGGTTGGTCCACAAACGTTCCCCTCGAATATTTTCTGAATGAGGACTCCCTTTTCGCGTGGGCCCACGACGGACAGCCGATCGAGCCGGAGCACGGCGGGCCAGTGCGTTTGATCATTCCGCAACTATACGCGTGGAAGTCGGCGAAGTGGGTGAAAGGCGTTCGCTTCCTCGAGCAAGATCAAGCGGGTTTTTGGGAACAAGGCGGTTACCACATGCGCGGCGTGCCATGGGGACCGGGTGACGGCGAAAGATTCAGGTGGTCGTGAGCGAGCCACAAAAAGGCACAAGAAGCACAAAACATGACGGGCGTAGTTCCGAAAGACGCAGCCGCGATAATCCTTGTCCGCCGCGACACAGATCCGCGGAACCCTGAGATCTACTGGGTTAAGCGCAGCGAAAAGCTTGCGTTTCTCGGCGGCTACCACGCGTTTCCCGGCGGACAAATCGATGTGGCGGATGCTGAGGTCGACGTGCGCAACTCGCCCGACGCCATAACGTCCGCAATGATCAGCGGCGCCGCACGCGAACTGTTTGAGGAGTTGGGCGTGCTGGTGGCGCGTGGCGGTGAGACGCTCACGAAAGGTCAACGTGCTTCGTTGCTCGACGATCTGGAATCGGGTCGAATGTCGTGGCCGGCGCTGCTGAAGCACTACGAACTGTTTCTCGACGCAAACGACTTCACCTATGTTGGCCGTTGGGTCACGCCGCCGTTCAACGCCCGTCGCTTCGATACATGGTTTTTCCTCGTTAGTTGTCCTGACAAACAGGAACCGTATTTAACTGCCGGCGAGTTGGAGGACGGCGAATGGATTACGGCGCAGGCCGCTTACAACCGCTGGTTGGGCGATCAGGTCGTGGCCGTGCCGCCGACGTTGCACGCCTTACGCACGCTGGCCGGCGGCGTCACACAAGATCTCGCTGACCGCTTTCTTTCAAACATTAACGCGCAAGGCGAGATCGCGCGCCGTATCACCTTTCGCCCAAACTACATCTGCTTTCCCGTGCGCACGCCGACGCGGCCGCCGGCGACGCACACTTGCTGCTACCTGATTCATACTCCGCAAGAGATCCTGGTCGTTGATCCGGGTTCGCCGTACGAAGACGAGCAACAGACGCTCGCCGAATGTCTCGACGAGATGATTGCGAAAGGCAGACGCGTAAAAGAAATCATCATCACGCACTTGCATCCGGATCACATCGGCGGTGTGAACGCCCTGAAAACTCACATCGAGGCTCATTTAGGCGGCGCCGTTCCGGTTGCGGCACATCAACACACGGCGGAAGCGTTAAGCAATATTCAGAGTGAGGTCCACGTGGATCGACTAATCGCCGACGGCGACGTGATCACGCTCGACGGCAATCCCGAAATTCGACTGACGGCCTTGCACACGCCCGGACACGCGCGCGGACATCTCTGTTTTCACGACGCCGATCGCGGCGCGCTGTTGACGGGCGACAACATCGTGGGCGTCGGTTCGGTACTGATCGATCCACCCGAAGGCAACATGCGCGACTATCTCCGATCTCTCGAACGCATGCGTTCGTTGCCGAACCTGTCGGTCCTGTTCGGCGGCCACGGACCCGCCGTCGCCGCGCCATATCAGAAGATCGACGAGTACATCTCACACCGGCTCGAGCGCGAGCAAAACATACTAAGAGCGTTCCGCGAGGGCGCAACAGATCCGAAACAAATTGTTGCCAAGGTTTACACTGATGTTTCCCCCAAAGCTTATGCAATGGCCGAGCGCGCAGTGCTCGCGCATCTGGAGAAGTTGCGCGAGGACGGGGCGATTTAGATACAATCTCTCTCACCAAAAAAAATGGACGACCCAAGAACCCTTCGCGAACTAAAGGCGTTCAGGTATCAAACCCGTTCGGTCAAAGACGAACTGCGCGACAACCTGATCAAGAAACTGCGCACCGGCGAAAAACTGTTTCCCGGCATCGTCGGTTACGACGACAGTGTCATTCCGCAACTCGTCAACGCGGTTTTGTCGCGTCACAACCTGATCCTGCTCGGTCTGCGCGGCCAGGCAAAGAGCCGCATCATTCGCCAGCTAACCGAGCTGCTGGATGATCGCATTCCCATCATCGCCGGTTCCGAGGTCAACGACGATCCTTTTCATCCGATCTCCGCTTACGGCCGCCAGATGCTCGAACAGCAGGGCGACGCCACACGCATCGACTGGATCGATCGCGACGCCCGCTTTGTCGAAAAACTCGCGACGCCCGACGTGACCGTCGCTGACATCATCGGCGACGTCGATCCGATCAAAGCCGCAAAGGGCGGGCACCTGTTGAGTGATGAACTGACGATTCACTACGGTCTCTTGCCACGCGCGAATCGCGGCATCTTCGCCATCAACGAATTACCCGATCTCGCCGGCAAGATTCAGGTCGGACTTTTCAACATCATGCAGGAAGGAGACGTGCAGATTAAGGGTTATCCCGTGCGTCTGCCGTTGGACGTGATGCTCGTCTTCTCCGCAAATCCCGAGGACTACACCGCGCGCGGCAAGATCATCACGCCGCTTAAAGATCGTATCGGCGCAGAGATCATGACTCACTACGCGAAAGAGCTTCCGGTGGCGATCGAGATCACGCGCCAGGAAGCGTGGACCAATCGTTCACAAAGCAGCGACGTTGTTGTCCCCGAGTTTATTCGTGAAGTGGTCGAGCAGATAGCGTTTGAAGCGCGCGAAGACAATCACGTCGACAAGCATTCAGGCGTTTCGCAGCGCATGCCGATCACGATGATCGAATCGGTAGTGTCCAATGCCGAGAGGCGCTCGCTGCTGACCGGCGACGAGCCGATCGTGCCGCGCGTCGCGGACATCTACGCCGCGATTCCGTCAATGACCGGCAAAATGGAGCTCGAATACGAAGGCGAACAACTCGGCGCGCATCGCATCGCGCGCGAGTTGATCAAACGCGCCGCCGGCGAGATCTTCGAAGGCTACTTCGTTGGTATCGACTTCTCGCGCGCGGTGCAATGGTTTGACGAAGGAAACAAACTGCTGCTGACTGACACCGCGTCGGCTGAGGAATGCAAGACGCTGCTGGACGTTGTGCCGGAGCTGTGGGAAACGGCGTCGATCCCGTTTGATTTTTCGGCGCGGGACACGGCGAAGCTCGTGGCCGCGTGTGAGCTGGTGCTTGAAGGCCTCTACGCGGAAAATAAGATCAGCCGCAACGAAGAGGGTACCTACACGGCAGTAACCAAAGCGCGCAAAGATCGCCGCGGCATGATCTACGACGATCTGACAGAAACAGGAAAATACAGTTGAAGTTTACTCGTTACTCGAAATTCAGGGGCTTCGACGTGTCGTCTATCAATCTCGGCGAATTGATGGACAGCATGTCCGACGCACTGCTCGATTCGGGTTACCACGACGACTACTACTGGACGCGCCAACGCCGGCAGAGCGACACGTCACTCGACGCACTCCGTCGCGCGCTACTTCAAGCACTGATGGACCAGGGACTCGTCAGCGAGCAGCAGATCCGTGAAATGCTCGCGGAGAACGAAGGCAAGTTTCAGGGCTCGCTGCTCGAACAGTTGTTGAATCAACTCATTGAAAGACTGGTTGAAGAAGGTTACCTAACGCTCAACGCCGAACAGCCGCCACAGAACTCACGACCAGAACGCCCAGGCGGCGGACAAGGCGAATTCTCCGAACCTTTGCCGCGCGAAGTGCGCTTCGAAGTGACCGAAAAGGGACTGGATTTTCTTGGTTATAAGACCTTGAGAAACCTGCTGGGAAGTTTCGGCAAGAGCGCCGCGGGCCGGCACGATACCGTTTATCTTTCAACCGGCATTGAAGCGGCGGCCGCGAGCAAACGTTACGAGTTTGGCGATACGATCAATCTCGACGTTAACAGCACGCTGCTCTCCGCCATTCAACGTGAGGGATTGAAGGTCCCGCTTAATCTCGAGTACCAGGATCTTTACGTTCACCAGTGCGACTACCAGTCATCGTGCGCGACAGTCGTCATGCTCGACTGTTCCCACTCGATGATTCTCTACGGCGAAGATCGGTTCACGCCGGCGAAGAAAGTCGCGCTCGCGATGTCGCACCTGATCCGGACGCAGTATCCCGGCGACTCGCT
>DASUOZ010000508.1:0-4366 GCA_036276375.1 Pyrinomonadaceae bacterium
GGCGCGATCAAGGTGAAGGTTGGACCACTGGCAATGTCTTATAAAGGCCAGGCTAAGTTTACCGAGCTGAATGAGGAGACGCACCAGGTGCGCATGGTTGGCGACGCGCGTGAAGTGGGCGGTTCGGGATTGACGAAGATCTCGATGCTCAGCACTGTGTCGCCGCTGGCGAGCGGTGGCTCGGAAGTTTTGGTTAGCGCCGACATCGATCTGGTGGGAAAGATCGTGCAATTCGGACGCGGCATGATCGAGGAAGTCTCGCGCCAGATGTTCCGGCAGTTCTCGACCTGCGTCCGGCAGCAGTTGGAAGTCGCAGACGAGCCGCCGGTCGCGAGTGAAGCACAAGCTGGTGACGCCGCACCGCGGGGAGCCGCCGCGCCACCGGCTCAACCTACTGAAACGAAAGCCGTCGCCGCCGCTCCACTCGCCTTCCGCGCGCTCTGGGCCATCATCGTGCGCTTCTTCCGTGGTTTATTCGGCGGCGCCGCGAAGACAGACAAAACTTAGCGGACGGCGCTCGATGTCACGGCCGGAACCGGCGTGTTCTTGTAAACTCGACCTTCCTTCATCACGAAACTGACTTGCGTCAGGAGTTTGATATCGCTCAGCGGGTCTCCCTTGACCGCCACCAGATCCGCGTAACGCCCAGGCTGAATACTGCCCAATCTCGACGACGCTCCCAATAGATCCGCGGCATTGCGAGTTGCGGCCAGGATCGCTTCCAGCGGCGGCATTCCGGCGTCAACCATGTAGACAAACTCTTTCGCGTTATCACCGTGTGGAAAAACCCCGGCGTCGCTGCCGAACGCTACCTTCACCTTCTGCTGGTACGCTCGGGCGAAGGCTTTTTCGATCAACGTGCCCATGCCGGCCGCCTTCGTCGAGATCGGCGGCGGATAATTTTTCGCGTTCGCTTCGACCCATTTACCCGCGCTGATCGTTGGTACGAGATACGCGCCACGCTCTTTGAATAACGCGATCGACTCGTCGTCGAGATACGTGCCGTGTTCGATCGAGTCGACGCCGGCGCGCAAGGCGTTCTTGAGTCCGGCGGCTCCATGTGCGTGGGCGGCAACTTTTCTTTCGAGCATGTGAGCTGTGTCGACGATGGCTTTCATTTCTGCGAGGGTCAGTTGTTCACCGGCCTGCGATTCTCCGAGAGACAGGACGCCACCCGTCGCGGCGATCTTGATGTGATCGGCGCCGTACTTAATCATGTAACGCACCGCGCGCACGCCATCTTCAGGGGAATCAACGATGCCTCGCGTAAAGTCAGGCTCCGGCAACAAGTTCTCTCGCAGCCCCGCTGAAAAGTCACCGTGCCCGCCGGTGATCGTGAGGATTCGACCTGCCACATACATTCTCGGACCGGGAACTGTTCCCTGGTTGATCGCATCACGCAGACTTAGATCGATAAACTCGGGCGCGCCCAGGTCGCGCACGGTCGTAAAGCCCGCCATCAATGTTCGTTGCGCATAAACGCTTGCCTCGAGTGCGATCTCTGCGTTTCGCCTGAAGATGTAGTCTCTTAACGTTCTGCCCTGAAACGTCATGTGCGTGTGACAGTCGATAAAACCCGGCATCACTGTGTGGCCGCTGAGGTCGATGACTTCGGCTCCGGGTATCTCGGCTCTTCCGTTTCGCACTTCGCGTATGCGGCCGCCGTCGATAATCACCGACACATCAGTCCGAACAGTGTTGCTCACGGCATCAATCAGTCGTCCGGCGTAAACGACCTTGACGGATTGATTCTGCGTCGAGGTCCCGACAGGTGTTTGCAGCAGTAAGGCGCAGATTGCAACGAGAAGAATTCCAGTAAACCGCAGGCGGTTAGAGCTGAGTTTGATCATAATCGGGAGATCCTTGTTTTGAGATTGGAACAGACTTTTACGGATTCGTTCAAAACCACACCTCTATGATTGGCGCCGCCAAAATATTTTCCCGGCGGTCGGTCGATCTGCCCCGCTCGACCTATATTTCTGGCGGCACCTTGCATATAATTCCCGCTCCAGCCTTAGCCAACCAGTCCGCACAGCGTTGAAAGGAGACCACTCTCATGTTTTCCGCATTGGCGTTCAGAGTCGCACCCCCATCCTTACTGATTGCCTTCGCCTGCTTGTGTCTGATGGGCACTGCGTCCGCACAACGGGTCAGCTCCGAATCGTCTACCGCTGCGGATCTGGGTACCGGAGGCAGATTCATCATTCAGGGGACGATCATCTTCCCCTCGGGTCAGCGAGTGGATCGACCGCTGAAAGTTCGCCTTGATACTCCGACGCGGGGCGAGCTCATTACAATGACCGACACGAACGGAAGGTTTTCATTTTACAGGCTTACGCCGGGCCAGTATACGATCCTGATCGACGGCGACGAAAACTACGAGGCCGTCAACGAGCGCACAAACTTAATTCAAGCTGGTCGCAGTATGGGCACAACGGAGGAGGTCATTCCCATACAGATCAGGTTGAAACGAAAAGCGGCCGACGCGATCAGACCGGAAGTGGTCCATGCGGATCTGGCGAACGTGCCCAAGCCGGCCGTTGACTTGTACTACAACGCGCTGAAACTCGCTCAGGACGGAAAAAACAAAGCCGCGATCGATAAGCTCAACGAGGCGATTAAAGTTCACCCGAATTTCATGCTCGCGTTCAATGAGCTGGGCGTGCAGTATCAGAAAGTAAACGAGCTCGAGAAAGCCGACGAGGCGTTGCAATCAGCTTTGAATATCTCTCCCAATGCTTTTGCCCCGCTGGTGAATCACGGAATCGTGCTGGTCCGGTTGAAGAAATACGCGCCGGCCGAAGCGGATTTGCGCGCGGCGCTGAAAGAAAACGACAAGTCGGCGATTGCGCACTACTATCTCGGGCGTGCGCTCGCCTACCTCGGCAAGTTTGATGAAGCTGAAACCGAATTGAACACCGCGATTACTTTGGGCGGCGAGCAAATGAAAGAGGCGCATCGTTACCTCGGCGCCATCTACCATGCGCGCGGCGACACCGAGAAGGCCATCGCGCAGTTGGAAACCTACCTGCGCATCGCGCCGAAAGCTGACGACGCAGACGCAGTGCGGCAGTTAATCAAACAACTGAAGCAGAAATAGTCAGCTCCTGGTTTCGCGTGAGGTGAATCGCAGCGGTTTCCGCACCGGACGAAACGTGCCGAAAATCAGGTCGAGTAAGGGTGTCGTGACGCCGAAGCGATGATGCGGAGTCTGGTAGTGGTGCAACAGGTGATACTTCCGCAGATATCTGAAGAGACGCAATCGAGGCCGGCGATGGTGTGCCTGAAAATGCAGCCATTCGTAGCAGAAATAACCCGCGGCTAAACCGGCGAACAAGTAAGCAGCGGCGTGCCACGAGCCGGTTATGATCCGCGCCAGCAGCACGTAGCCGGTCGAGACGGGTAAACTCAGCGCCAAACTCGAGAAGAACCGGTTCGTAGCACGGGGATTCTCATGGTGCGAGAGATGTGCCGCATAAACTAACTTCCTGCCGAAAACAGAGCGCGCGCTGTAATGAAAGATGAAACGATGCAGCGCGTACTCCATCAACGTCCAGCTAAAAACTCCCACGCCAATAAACAGGAGATTGTGATACCAGGAGAAGTTCTCGTCGCGTGTGACGGCAATCAGGCAGACGACAAGCGCCGTGTAAAAATAGACGGGCTTAAACTGCTTCCAACCCGCGATCGGCACCTCTCACCTCCCGAAACGCTTTGGAGGAGTTGACTGTTAGTATAAATTCAGGATTTTCAGGTTGCCAGCTTAAATGCCGGAAGGAGAGTGCTGGTGATTACGCTTCATCACGTCAACGTTACGGTTCCACCTGAGTCGGAGCAGCAAGCAAAGCAATTCTACGGCGAGGTGCTCGGACTGAATCAAGTGCCAAAACCCAGCGGCTCGCGACCGAGTGGCGCGTGGTATCAAATCGGAGCCAACCAGTTGCATCTTTCGGTTGAAACTGACAACCGCGGGCCGCTGAGTTCGCGTCATGTGTGCTTCGCAGTGCCTGACTTGAACACGACGGAAACGAAGTTTCGTGAAGCAGGTGTCGAGATCATTCCCGATCCGCGTCCGATCGAGGGGACGTCGCGATTTTACGTGCGCGATCCGGGCGGCAACATGCTGGAGATCGTACAGGCGAGATCCTAAGACTAAGTCAAAACCGACGGGCGCGGCGCACGCGTGCGGCCGGTCCCGCGCAGGATCAGCACCACCAACCAGCCAAACAGAAAGTTTGAAGTCGCTGTTTCAACGAGGTGGACCATCCGCACTTCAGCCGGCATCAGCGGATTTGGCAACAACAATTGCGACGTCATCACCGCGAACAACAGCGCAACCGCTAACCCCGATTCCCACCACTCGCCC
>DASUOZ010000509.1:0-10524 GCA_036276375.1 Pyrinomonadaceae bacterium
CCTCCGCGTACGCAGTCGTCCCATTCAGTGATAGCGAATAATTGCCCGATGCAGTCGTACTGACATTAACGGCAGTCGAGGTTGTGACTGCATTGTTGTTGTCAGTAGCTTTGGCCGTCAGCGAGTAAGTGCCGGAACCAACACTGGGCCAGGTGTAAGTAAACGGAGCGCTGGTGTCGGTGTTGAGCAGAGTGGTGCCCTGATAGAACTCCACCTTGCTGATGGTTCCGTCCGCGTCAGTGGCCGTGGCGTCGATGGTGATGTTGGCAGGCGCAGTGAAAACAGCATTGCTTGTCGGGCTGGTTATGCTTACCGTCGGCGGCAGGTTTGGCTCTTCGGTAGCGATGAGCTTGCTGCCCGCGGAGATGTATTCCTTCGCCAGCGGAAGCGGTGTTGGTGGTGGCGCGGGTGCGAGCAACGCGTGCGAATTGCTAACGTGTACTGAGGGTTTCCAGGAGGCTACTATCCCGGCACAACAAAGAGCGAGCGCCAGGCCCGCTAAGGCGCCGGCAATCAGTCCCCTTTTGGATTTGGAGCCTGAGATAACACGATTGTTTTTAGCTCGCGCTTTCTTCTTCGTCATCGGGACCGCTCCTTTCTTATGCAGCTACTGAAATAGACCAACTGCGCGCGCCGTTTCATGTGGGCTCTTACACCACGCTGCATCCGCAGTGGCGTGCGGCGCACCATTGTTCGCTATTAAGCCTGCCGCTGAAGCAGACCAAAGCATGAAGCAAGACAGCCGTAGGACGTTTGTGCTTTGATGAGCTTGTTTAGAGCAGAGGAAATGCACGAAAGGGTAGCTTGAGGCATATTTTCACCACCTTCGAGGTCGAGCTTTTCTTTTTCGGGCGAGGGTGCGAGACCTCGCTGCTATGTGCGCTAAGTTGCGGTCCAATCACCAACGGTTGCTTTCCGCGATTCACTTCCGCTAAATTGTTGAAACTTGGGCCACCGGTCTGCGGCGATTACATGTAAACCCTTTCGCCACGTCCTCTCATGCCACCGTGACAAGCTTTTCGCGGAACCACTCGCGACCCCATGGCCACGCGGGGCTCTGTTTGTGGACGATGGCCTGGTTTGTCACCGCCTCGCATCTTCCAGTTGTCAACCAACCTCTAAACTATTTACTTCCCTGTTGGGCCAGCGCGTTTTTTCCGCATCATCCGATTCTCTAAATTAGTAGCGTCGTTCGTGGTTTAGTTGGACTGGTTTTGCTTTCATTCAAGTATTAAGTTCGTCTCGTGGGACCCGTTTTGTTCCTTAGCCTCGCAACGACAGAACGCCAACGTGATTAAAAGATGAGACCTTTGGGATTTTTCTTTTCCGCTTCTTGATATGACGTTCGCTACTCCAAGTGTTGAGAGAATCGGCAGTAGGATTTCAAGGCAGATAGCTACAAAATTAGCTACACCCCCGAAAATAACAACGCCCGCCAAAAAGCGACGGGCGTAAACCTTTTATTGATGTTAGTGGCGGAGCCGACGGGACTCGAACCCGCGACCTCCGACGTGACAGGCCGGCGTTCTAACCAACTGAACTACGACTCCGCAAAGAACTCGATATGCTGAGGTGTGGTAGGCACGGAGGGACTCGAACCCCCAACCTCTTCCTTGTAAGGGAAGCCGTCTACCATTGACGTACGTGCCTTCATTAGACCAGCCCTGTCGCCGGCCTCTCCATCCACGATACCCTTTGAAACTCGGCAGGGCACGCCGTCTCAAACAGCGATAAACCGCAGCGAGTCGCCATGCTAAGCGACGCGCTGGGGAGTGTCAAGTTTCGCTCGCGTCAGTTTGCGTCCGCCAGTTTCTGCACTCGCAGAGCAACTTGAGTTTGAGATTCGCGCGTCCAACCGGCAGCCTGAACCCTGAACTAAGAGCCGCGCGTTTTGCAGTTTGCAGCGCCGGCGGTTTATATTCTCCCCACGAGTGCCCATCCGGATTTTAGCCATGTCAATACTCGCTTTTCGCCGTCGACGTTTGCTTATTCTGAGTGTTTTGCTGATCGGGATTTCGGTCGTTGAGATCTGGCCGCAACAGGCCCAACGGCCGCGCCGCGTCACTAACGGCACCGAGCAAACGAACGAAAACAAGAAAAACGTAGATGCGAATGATCTTGACGAAGGTGACGTCGTCAGGGTCGATACGCAACTCGTCTCCGTTCCTGCCGTCGTGACAGACGCCGCCGGCCGCCCGTTGTCAGGTCTGAAAGCCGAAAACTTTCGCCTCATCGAAGACGGCCAGCCCCAGACAATCGCCAACTTCGGCACCACCGAAACACCGTTTGAGATCGCTCTGCTGCTCGATACTTCCGGCTCGACCCGCGACGACGTTGCTTTGATTCGCTCTGCCGCAAACAGTTTCATCGAAGCGCTGCGGCCCGGCGACCGCGTCGGCATCGTGGCGTTCAATACCGCGCAAACCGTTAGCGAGCCGATCGCGGCCGTCGAAGTGCTGGCGCCTCTGACCAGCGATCGGGCCGAGCTGCGTAAGGCGATCGAGAACCTCGGCGCAAGCAACGGCACGCCTTATTACGACGCACTGCAGCGTGTCGCGAATTCGATCTTCGGTGAACCACCCGCCGATGAAGTGCGCGGACGCCGGGCCGTAGTGGCGTTGACGGATGGAGTTGACTCGGCGAGTAATTCAGATTTCGCCACCGCGAGAAATGTGCTCGCACGCGCCGGTGTGGCTTGTTACTTCGTGCAGATCAACACCGAAGATTTCGTCGAAGATCGCCTGATGAAAGACTGCCAGGACGACGGGCAGCTTTCACTCTCGCAAAAACAGATCGAGCGTTACCGGCGCATGTTGGTTCCGGCCGCAAAGGCGGAAGACTTCAACAACTTCTGCCACATGGGCCCGTTTGAACGCATGTCCATCAGCCGCGAGCTCTACAATCTGGCGCGCCGCGAAATGAACGATCTGGCTCGTGTTTCCGGCGGTCGGAGTTTTGTCGCCGCGACGTTGGCTGATGCACGCGCGGCGTTTGCGCGTGTGGCCGCCGACATCGGCACGCAATACAGCCTCGGTTACTATCCAACCAACAAAGCGCGCGACGGAAAGTTTCGCGCCATCAAGCTCGAGGTCAAGGGAGTGAAAGAGAAAGCTCAAATTCGCGCCCGCGACGGATACTACGCACCGAAGCAGTGAGGACATTGCCGATTTTCGATTTTCGATTGCCGATTGAACCTGCTTTGCAATCATCAGTCGTCAATCGAAAATCAACAATCAAAAATGCCAAATCCCTTCAACCGAATCTTACTTGTCGTCCTCGACGGCGCCGGGATCGGCGCCATGCCTGATGCGCCCGAATGGGGCGACGCCGGCTCAGACACGTTTGGTCACATACTCGAGTCGCGCGCGGTGCGTTTGCCGAACTTGCAGCGCTACGGCCTCGGCAACATTCGTCCGCTCGCTAATCTGCCGGCGATCGATAACCCGATCGGGTCGTACGGCCGCTGCGCGTTGCGCTCGAACGGCAAAGACACGACGACGGGCCACTGGGAGATGGCCGGCATTATTCTCGAACGCGCGTTTCCGACGTATCCGGACGGTTTTCCCGCGCTGGTCATCGATCGGTTTGTGCGCGAAGCTGACGTGCCCGGCATTCTCGGTAACATTCCCGCGTCGGGCACGGAGATCATCAAAGTGCTCGGCGAAGAGCACGTCAAAACGCGTAAGCCCATCGTCTACACATCGGCTGATTCAGTGTTTCAGATCGCGGCGCACGAAGAGGTGATTCCGCTCGAACGTCTCTACGAGATGTGCGAGATCGCGCGACGCATCCTCGACGGCGAACACAAAGTCGGGCGCGTGATCGCGCGGCCTTTTCTGGGCCCACCAGGCGCGTTCTATCGAACGGAAAATCGTCACGATTACGCAGTGCCGCCGCCGCGTGAGAATTTGTTGCCGGCGTTGGCTGACGCGGATCTCGAGGTGGTGTGTATCGGAAAGATAGCGTCGATTTACGACTCTATCGGCGTGACCAGCGATCTCACTGCGAAGAACAACGAGCAGTCGATCAACCAAACCATCAAAGCGCTGGGCGTCCAGACGCGTGGTCTAATCTTCTCCAACCTCGTCGACTTCGACATGCTCTACGGCCATCGACGCGACACCGAAGGTTACGCAAAAGCTTTAGAACACTTCGATTCCCGCTTACCTGAAATCGAAGCGGCGATGCGCGACGACGATTTGCTGATGATCACGGCCGATCACGGAAACGACCCCACGTTTCCCGGCTCCGATCACACCCGCGAGTATGCGCCGTTGTTGGTCTTCGGAAAATCCGCCCGTCCGGGCGTTAATCTCGGCACCCGCTCCACCCTTGCCGACATCGGCCAAACCATCGCCGAGAACTTCGGGTTGGAATTAGCAGCGGGTAAGAGTTTTTTGAAGATGATTTCGGCCACGGACGAACACAGACGAACACAGACGAACACAGACTAATTTTGGGCCGTGTTCGTCCGTGTAAGTCTGTGGCTATTTCTTTGTCAAACTGCGGTAGACCAGCTCGATCCAGAGGTCGGTCTTGATAAAGCCGGTGCCCCACGAGTTCCACTCTGCCGGCAGGCCTTCGCTTTTGATCTGGTCCAGGGTTTTCTTTGCCTCGATTTTTTGACGAACGATGGCGGTCGTTTCGATCAGCATCCGGTGATACGTTTTGAGGTCGTCGATCGTGGAGATTGGACCATGACCGGGGATCAGCTTGGCGCCCTCGGGGATTTTCGGGATCAACTCGCCGATGTTCTTCGTCAAGCCCTCGACACTGCCACCGCTATCCAAATCAACAAACGGAAAACGCCCGGAGAAGAAATCATCACCGAGATGGACCACGTTCGACGTGGTGAAGAAGATGATACTGTCGCCGTCAGTGTGGCCGTTGGGAAAGTGAATCGCGCGGATTTCTTCGCCGTTGAAGTGCACCGTCAACGCGTGGTCAAACGTAATCACAGGCAGCGCTTCCTTCGGCGACGGCGGAGTGGTCGATTTGAAGAATTCGGAGCGTTGCTCGGTGGACATGCGCTTGCGCACGTTGTTGTGAGCAACAATCGTCGCCTCTGGTCCAAACGCGGCGTTGCTGCCGGTGTGATCGCCGTGCCAGTGGGTGTTAAGAACGAAGCGCAGCTTGCCCTGGCCCAACGTCTTCAACGAAGCTCTGATCTTGTCGGCCAGCGGCGCAAACTGATCGTCGACGATCAGAATGCCGTCTTCGCCAACCGAGACGCCGATGTTTCCCCCGGCGCCTTCGAGCACATAAACGTTGCCGGCGACCTTGGTCGATTTGATCTGGACCTTCGACCAGTCTGGTTGCTGGCGATGCTTTTCGTGAACGGGGATTGTAACGAACAGTGCTAAAGCGAGCAGCGCAAGTTTCATAAGCGATTAAGCCTCCGGATTTTTCAAGACAGCAATGAACGGCAGGTTGCGATAACGTTCCGCAAAGTCCAAACCATAACCGACGACAAACTCGTCAGGAATTTGAAAACCGAGATAGTCGATCTTCACTTCTTTTTGCCGCCGCTCGAATTTATCGAGCAGCGCCGCCAGCTTCACACTCGCCGCACCGCGCGCGTGCAAGTTCGCCAGCAGATACGAAAGCGTCAGACCCGTGTCCACGATATCTTCGATGACGAGTATGTGACGTCCTTCGATGGGTACGTCGAGATCTTTCATGATGCGTACTTCGCCCGACGTTCGCGTGGAAGAGCCATAACTCGAAATTGCCATGAACTCGAGGCTCACCCGCGTATCGATCGCGCGCATCAAGTCGCTGAGAAAAAAGCAGGCGCCTTTCAAAACGCCAATCAACAACGGATTGATCCCGGCGTAGTCGCGCGTGATCTGCGCGCCCAGCTCCGCGATTCGCGTGCGAATCTGGTCTTCTGACAGCAGGACGTCGAGATTAGGATTGCGAAACTCCGAAGTAAGGTGCGCTGAAGAACTAGCCAACTTGTTTCTCCTTCTGAAACTGCTGGGATTGAAAGCAAAGACGTTTGCCTGTGTGACGCGTGGTGCGACATACTATGCAAGCTCTTCCTGAAGGTCAATGCGTCATCGCTCCATCATGTCAATCCGAATTCTGCTGCTCCTAATCGCGCTCGCATCGTTCGCGCCCGCAAACGCGCAATCGAGCGTAATTCAACCGTGCGAAGCCACACCGTCGCCAGCCAGGCCGGCTGCCGGCGCCCCTGCAAAAACGGGCGTGCGCAGCGGGCAGACCGTCGTCGATGCGAGCATTCCCGACGACGACGCCGTTGAAAAGATGCTCGCGCCGTACAGCGGCAAAGTGCGCGCCCTCAACGTCGTCATCGGCAAACTCGAACACCCGTTGAAAAAGGAAGCTGTCGGCGCCGGTTCGCTGGGCGGCTTCGTCACCGACGGAATCAGGTGGTACGCAACGACAAAACTCGGCAAACCGATCGCGGTCACGATCATGAATGCGGGTGGTTTGCGCAAAAACGACATCGCCTCCGGCGAACTGCGCGCCACAGACATCTTCGAGCTCCTGCCGTTTGAAAACGCGCTCGTCGCCGTCGACTTGAGCGGCGCTGATTTGTTGAAGCTCATGCCGGTGCTCGTGCGCGATTCGCAGTCAGGCGCGCGGCTCCAGTACAAATGGAACGATCAGGACCGGCCCGAATTTATCGGCGGCAAACTCGTCGATGAGAACGGTCGCGAACAGGCGATCAATCCGCAAAAGGTCTACACGATCATTACGATCGACTACCTGATAAAACTCGGGAGCGGCTCGTACGCAATCCTTCGGGAAGCAAAGAACACTACGCCCTTAGATATCACGATTCGCGACGCGATCATGGAATATGTGAAGAGTGAAACCGCGGCCGGGCGCTCCATCCGCCACAACGCGAACAATCGTTACGTGCAGGTTGGACCAGGTCCGAAATCAACACCGGAGGAACCACGATGATTGACCGTCGCAGATTCCTGACCGGCTCCGCGGCTTTCGGCGCCGCGCTCGTCACCCTGCCGCGCAGTTTCGCTTTCAACGCGGACGAAACCGTCATCACGATTCTGCACACCAACGACACGCACTCGCAGATCGATCCACTTCCGCCCAACGATCGGAACGCAGGGAAGGGAGGCGTTGCGCGTCGCGCCACGCTCGTCAAACGCATTCGCAAAGAGAACCCGAACACGCTGCTGGTCGACGCGGGCGACGTGCTGCAAGGCACTCCTTACTTCAACTTCTACAAGGGCGAAGTTGAGTATAAAGCGATGTCCGCAATCGGCTACGACGCAGGCACGCTCGGCAATCATGAGTTTGATAACGGCGTCGACGCGCTCGCGGCGGCGTTGAAGTTTGCCGACTTCGACATCGTTTCGGCGAACTACGACGTGAAAGGCACGGCGCTCGAGGCCCTGGTCAAGCCTTACGTGGTGAAGACCGCCGGCGGCATACGCGTCGGCCTGTTTGGTTTGGGAATCAGTCCGGTGGCGTTGATCACGCCCGCGAATTTCAAAGGCGTCACGTATCTCGATCCCGTGCAGGCGGCACGCGACGTGGTGAAGAAGTTGCGCGAGCAGGAGCGTTGCTCGCTGGTCGTGTGCATGTCGCATCTCGGCTACTCGGAACGGCCGAGAGCGAACAGTGTGAGTGACGCGGTGGTGGCGTCGCAAGTCGATGGCATCGACTTCATCGCCAGCGGTCACAGTCATCTATTCATGGAGCGTCCGGTCGAACAGACGCAGCCTTGCGGTGCGAAGACGTTGATCTTTCAAGTCGGCAAGAGCGGTATCAATGTCGGGCGCGTTGATTTCACGTTCCGAAGTGGAAAACTGGTCGGTGCTGCCGGTCGCTTGATCGATCTGAGAACAGCCGCTTAATGGGAAACGACTCTACTCGCGATCGAATCCGTGCCCTCGTGCGCGACGTGTTGGAGAAAGCCGGGCCTCTGCCGGAAGGCGCGCCGGAGAGCACGCCCACGCGCTTCGTCAACACGATTCCGGAAACTGAATTACAAGCCGCCGGCGTGACGCGTGACGAGTCGTCGAAGAGCATCATTACTGAAGACGACGTGCGCGGGTTGGACCAGGGCGCAGTGTTGCGAATCGGTGAAGACGCGCGCCTTACGCCGCTTGCCGCCGACATCGTCAAAGAGCGAAACATTCAACTGGTGCGACGCAACTCCCGACGCGGTTCGAAGGCCTCGAAGTTGGTCGCCGTGGGCGCCGATCACGGCGGGTTCCAGATGAAGGAAGAGTTGAAAGTCCTGTTGGGCCAACTCGGTCACAAGGTGCAGGACTTCGGTACCGACTCGGAAGAAGCTGTCGATTATCCTGACTTCGCTCACGCGGTCGCACGTGCTGTCGCAAACGGCTCGTCGGACTTAGGGATCATCATCGACGGTGCGGGTGTTGGTAGTGCGATGACGGCGAATAAAGTGCCGGGCGTGCGGGCGGCGGCGTGTTACTCGGTCGCGGTGGCGCGCAACTCGCGCGAACACAATGGCGCTAACGTTCTCACGTTGGGCAGCAAAACCATCTCGAGCGCGGAGATGCGCGACATCGTCACGGCCTGGCTCGCGACCGAGCTCACCGAAGATCGCCACCGCAAGCGCGTCGCGAAGATCGACGCGGTTCAAAGACAGTACCAACGGTAGACTCAAACTCCTCGCTCACTAGGAGGACCACATGGCCCAACCAGCCACCGCCGACCATCCATTGATCGTCGTCAGTTATCACGCCTCGGATGAGTACTGGGCAGATAGCCTAGTCGCACAGTTGAGTCAGGCGAAGAGCAAGTATGGCCTCTGGGTTGATCGTATTGACGATCAGCGTGAGCGAGTCGATCCGATGACGCTGGTAGCTCTCGCGACCGCGGCCGTGCTCGTAATATTGGTATCGCCGCGTTATTTGAAATCGAGTTGGCTTGCCAGGAAAGAAGGTCAGCGATCGTCCGACGCGACCTCTCCGTATATTGTTGGTTTGCTGGTGCACGATCTAACACGGGAACAGCACTTAGCTTTGCCGTCCAACTGTAGATTGATCAACTCAACTCCTCTTTGGAATGCTCCTGTTGAAACACTGAACGTGATCCTCGCTCAGGCAGTCACACAAGTGACCTTGCTTCTTGAAGACAACGAGGCCGATCCTCCTGCCGCCCGGCCTGAAGATAACTACCGACGATTAACTATCGACAACCTCTCGCCGTTTGCGCGCTCTACCGAAGTCGAGAACGCGCTACGTCGCGCTCGTCGATTAGCGACTCTCTCGCCCATAACACCTTCAATCGTCACCACGCCTGCATTGCTGTTTGCTCTGGCCGAAGGTGGCCGAGACGCCCGACCTGAATACTTTCGTACTCCACAATTTCTGTGGAAAGAGTTCACCGCGCGCGGCGAAGACCTTTACACGAAGGCGCTTTTGGACGAGTTTCCCGGTTTAACGCGGCTCGGCGAACGTGCCGGACGCAACATCGATTCACTTTCAGCAGAAACGAATTTGGTCACGCCAAACACTCTCAGAGTGTTCAAACTTGCTGAGGACATCTGTCACGCGACTGTTGGCACTGCGCCTGCCTCTCAAGCGCAGGACGCGAGTGCCGATTCATCACAGCAGGCGATCGGGGCACGCCACCTGCTCGCTGCGCTGCTAGTGCTTGGTTCAGATCATGGTCCAACCGGAGCCAGCCAGCGTATCGCAACGATGGTTGACGTTGTGGCTCTTAGACGACGCTTTTACAACTTCATCGTCAAGAACCATCCGCATGACGATCACGCAGCGTGGGGACCCATCCTGATCAATCTCAAGCTGCCGCAGCCTCAACCGAAACCAACACGCGAAACAAATCGGCCGTCCGGTGTTGCGCCGGCGCAACCATCAGTCGCCGGCTTCATGGCGGATGAGTGGAAAGGAAGGGATCTGCTCGGCATCGAGCGCGATGTTAATGCGCTCGCTTCGCTCGTCGCCGCCTACAAAGTTGAGCCGCCACTTTCGATCGGACTCTTCGGTGACTGGGGCTCCGGCAAGAGCCACTTCATGCGCCAGATGAGAAAACGAGTCGACCTGTTATCACAACTCGCTCGCGACTCCGCCAAACCACAAAACGAACTCGGCTACTACAAGAACATCGTGCAGATCGAGTTCAACGCCTGGCACTACATCGAGGGAAACCTATGGGCCAGTCTCGTCGATCACATCTTCGCGAACCTCCGCTTGTCTGAACGCGAAGATCCGACCTATGCCGAGCAGCGCCGCGACGAGCTCATGCAAAAGCTCGGCGTCCAGGAAGACATTCAGAAAAAGATCAACTGCCGCGTAAAGGAACGCGAGCACGAGCTAACCCAACTCGAAGAACGGAAACACCAAGCCGAAGCAGCACGCGATCAGGCAGCAACACAACTCGAAGGCTTCAAGGAAGAAGCAAGAGCGAGTCTGGATAAACTGAGCATTTCCATAGCTTTCACGGACGAAGAAAAGGAACTGCTGGCGCGGCTCGGCATCGACGCCGGCAACGACATCAGTGCCGCCGATGTGCGCAAGAACTATCTCAAGA
>DASUOZ010000510.1:0-2761 GCA_036276375.1 Pyrinomonadaceae bacterium
GCCCGTCGACGGCCTGCTCAGCAAAGAGTTGAACGATGTGATTCGACGCTCGCTGGCGGCGCTCGACGAAGACAAGCGGCTGGTGTTCACGCTGAAGGTGCTGCATCAGTGCAGTTACGAAGAGATCGCGGAGATCACCGGGTTCTCGTTGGCGAAGTTGAAAACGGATTTGCATCGGGCGCGCGTGGAGATGCGACGCCGGATCAGTGCGTATGCTGGAGTTGGTTATGAAGTCTGAAATAACGTCGGATCTGTTTAAGGAGTATTTGGAAGGTGACGAAGCGGCGGAAGAGGCGCTGTTTGCGCGCTATGAACGCGACGTGGAGGTACCGCCAGACCTTTGGGCCGGCATCGAAGAACAGATCATTCCAGCGCCAGCGTCATCATTCGCGTGGTGGCTACGAATCGCAGCGGTACTGTTACTAACAATTGGTTTGGCCATTTCTTACATCTACCTCCGCTCGGAGTCGAAGCACGAAACCGCCGCTAACAAGATCGACGTTCCGGCGCCGCCCGCTGTTCCCGACGTCGAGCAAGCTGAAGTAAAACCAGGGGAGGGATTTAAGAAACCAAGAAAACCAATTACGCGGGATAACCGGCTAGCGCGGGGTAAGCGGCTAACGCCCGATAACCCGGGTGTGCTGTCTACCGATCTCGCTTACCTCGATATCGACGAACAAGACACCGTCAAGCACATCGAACAGACTGAAAACCTGCTCCGTTCAATTCGAAACTTCACCATCTCCGACACTGACGAAGAGATCGACGTCTCTTACGACAAAGCACTCTCGCGTCGCCTGTTGATAGAAAACGTGGTCCTGCGGCGTGAGGCCGAGATGAAAGCAAAGTTTCCCACAAAGACACTCCTCGCCGATCTCGAACCGTTCCTGATCGATATTGCCAACCTGCCGGATCAGGCGAAACCGGAAGAAGTGCGCGCGATCAAGGAGCGAGTGCAGAAAACTGAAATCGTCGCTGCGCTGCTGGATTACCAGGATAGAAGCCCAAACAATCGTTAACGGATAGAGGCGAAAACAATGTCGAAAAAACTGATCTCATCGCTACCGCCGCTGCTCATCGTGCTCGCCATCGCCACGACAGTCACGGCCCAGCAACGGCGGAACTTTCCTCCGCAGCGCGGAAACTTCCAGGCCCAGACCGCGAGTAACCGCGCCGCCCAGGCCGAGGCCGCCGCTCTGTTTCGCAGCGCGCGCGACATGATCACCGACGGCGAATGGGCCAAGGCACAACAAAAGTTCAGCGAGTACGTTTCGTCCTATCCGAACGAAAAGAACCTCGACGCCGCCCTGTACTGGCTCGCCTACTCGCAACACAAACTCGAGAAGTTTGACGATTGCCGCAAGACAATCGATCAACTGCTCGAGCGGTTTCCGCAATCAAACTGGCGCGATGATGCCCGTGTGCTGATGGTCCAGGTGACCGGCGCGTACGTGATTGATCCCGACGCGACGCCAAGACCGCCGGGGGCGCCCGGTGCGTACGTGATTGATCCTGACCAGTTGCCAAGACCAGCGCGGGCGCCGGGCGCCGTCGATGTTATGCCGGCGCAGGTCGAGCCGGTAATTGTTTACGGACAAGGTGTTCAGGGACCGCAGCCTGCGCTTGCGCCGATCGCGCGGGGACAGGGGTTTGGCATCGGCGTCGGTCGGGCTACCACCATTTACCGTGGCGATGAGTTTGGCGATCCGGGCGCTGACGACGATCCGTGCGAGTTCAAGATAGTCGTGTTGCAGGCTTTGTTTCAGACGGACGTGCAACGCGGCATCGTGACCGCCAGTGAATGGCTGAAACCTGGTTCAACGCAAACCGTTCGTTGCAAGAGCGCGGCGTTGACACTGCTCGGCCGGCACGGCGGTAAATCGGTAACGCCGGTGATTCTCGGTGTCGCCCGCAGTGAGCCGGATCTGAAACTGCGCGCGCGTGCGATCTCCACACTCGGTGCGACCAACGACGACACCGTCATCGATGCGCTGCGCGACTTCGCGTTGACCTCTCAGGAGAACGAGGTCGTCGAAGCGTCGCTCTACGCCTTGAGCAAACACACCAGCGATCGCGCGATCAATGTTCTCGGCGACATCGCGGTGAGTGGCAAGACGCTTAATCACCGCAAGCTGGCAATCTCGAGCATCTCCGCGCGCGCCGGCGAACCAGCCGTCGATGCGTTGTTCAGAATTTACGACGGCGACCAGAGCGTGGAGATTCGCAAATCAGTGATTTTCGGTTTCGCGAATCGCAAGAGCGAACGTGCGGGTAACAAGCTGTTTGAGATCGCGCGCAGCTCAGAAAACGTTGAGTTACGCAAGGCGGCGTTCGGCGCCATTTCGCGTCGTGGTGGTGACAAGGTGATCGATTTTCTACTGAGTCTCTACGACACTGAGAAGAACGAAGAGTTGAAAGATCAGATCCTGATGTCGCTGGCATCGGGGACCACTTTCATCACCAGCAGCGGCTATATCGGTTATATGGGACAAACCAACACGCCCGCGAGCAGGCTGAACGACCAGCGCGTGCTGGATAAGTTGATCCTGATCGCGAAGGACAAGAACGCGCCCATGGAGCGTCGCAAGCGAGTGATCGGCTGGTTGAGTCGCAGCAAGGACCCGAAGGTGCTGGAGTTTCTTCAGGAGTTGTTGAAATGAGCCACGGATTTACACGGAGAACACGGACCGGACTTGTTGCGCTGGTCCTGGTTGTGCTCGCTGGCGTTACATTCGGGCAACAGAAGAAAAACGTTAATCCG
>DASUOZ010000511.1:0-2136 GCA_036276375.1 Pyrinomonadaceae bacterium
TCGGTCACTTTAAGTTGTGGTTGACATTCTAAGCATGCGCCACTTATAGTGGCTCACCCGTGTTGAAATACCTCGCGCCGCCCGACCAACAGGCGCTGAGGCTGGCCCAAAACAGAGCCGTGAACCAGTAAATGTTCAAACTGCAACGTCTGGAAATCACTGGGTTTAAATCCTTCGCCGATTACACGGAAATAATCTTCACAGGAGACGGAATCACCGCCATCGTTGGGCCAAACGGCTGCGGCAAGAGCAACGTAGCGGACGCGATCGCGTGGGTACTGGGCGAGCAACGCGTTAAGCACCTGCGTGGCGGCGAGATGAAAGACGTCATCTTCCAGGGCGCGCGCAATCGTCCGCCGAGTGGCATGGCGGAAGTTGTGATGCATCTCGTGCGTGATGAAGTCGACGAAGTGGAACCCGACATCGAGGACATCGACTCGACGTTGGAAAAGATCGACGATCGGCTTATTAGTGTCCAGATCGAGGCCGCTGAACCGGAGCAACCCGAAGAGCCTGCGGAAACGGAAGCGTCTGCTATCCCCAAAGCGGACGCAGCTACTAACACCGATCCTTCTAAAAATTCCTCTCCAAAGACCATACAAAAGCGCCACTGGCGACGACGGAACCTCGCCCTCGAGTTCGCACCCGGCGAAGCCGTTTCCGTAACACGCAGACTCTACCGCTCGGGCGAGAGCGAGTACCTGCTGAACGACAAAATCTGTCGCCTGCGCGACATCCAGGATCTCTTCTCCGGCACCGGTCTCGCCGGCGGACACTACGCCATCATCGAGCAGGGCCGGATCGGGCAGATTCTTTCGGCGAAGCCGATGGACCGTCGCACGATCATCGAAGAAGCCGCGGGCATCACGAAGTTTCGCGTGCGCCAGCGCGCCACGGAAGCGCGACTCGAAAACGCGCGCGCCAATCTCTCGCGCATCTCCGACATCGTTGCGGAAATCGATCGGCAGGTAAACAGCCTGCGCCGCCAGGCGGCAAAAGCCCGTCGCTACGGCGTGTTGCGCGAGGAATTGCGCGAGCTGCTGCGTCACGTTTACATCGCTGAGGATCAAAGGCTCGCCGCCGTTCTGGAAGAAACACACGCCAAGCTCGGCGAAGTAACCGAGCTCGAACTGCGCATCGGCGAAGATCTCTGCCAACGCGAAGAAGCGGCACGCACGGCAACGCAGCAGGCCCGCGCGTTTGAAGACGAGTTGTCGTCGGTCAGAGCCGCGGCGGCCGAAGCAGTGCTGCAACGCGATCGACAGGCGCGTGAGTGTGTCTATCAGCAGGAACAGTTGGCGGAGATCGAGAAACGCAAGGGCGAAGTCACGGCCGAGATCGAAGCACTCACAGCGCGGCTGGTGCTGATCGAAGCCGAGTGTCATCGTCTGCAAAACGAGGACGCGCGACTGCGCGAAGAGTCGGATCGCAGCGCGTTACAGTTGCGCGAGGCTGAAGAAACTTACGCGGAACGACTGGCAGCCGCGACCGCGGCGGAAGCCGAGATCGAAAGCGCGCGCGGCGAACTGCTTTCGCAAACCGCCGTCGCCGAGCGTCTACGCGAGATTGCGCGGCAACTGGAAACGACGCTCGAGCGCCTCGGCCAACAAGCCGAGGGTTTGGCCCGCGAAGGCGATCGCGCGGCCAGCCAGCACGCCGAAAGAAAACTCGAAGCCGAGAAGTTTGCGCGCGAGCTTGCCGACGCTCGCTCACGCGTGTCGCGTCTCCAGGCCGAACGCGAATATGCGGTCGACGCAGTCGTGCGTGGTCACGAAGCCGTCAGCGATACGGAAGCAGAGCTGACGCGCGTGCGCGACGAGTATTCACGCGCCAGTCACCGTCTGGAGAGTTTGAAAGAGCTCGACCAACGACGCGCTTATTACTCGCCCGCGGTCCAGCTTGTTTTCGCGCCCAGCGAAACACCACGCGACTTCCACTTCATCGGCACGCTCGCCGACGCTTTGAATGTCGATGCGAAGTGGGAACGCGCGGTCGAAGGCGTGCTCGGTTCTTCGTTGCAGTCGATCGTGGTGCCGACTCCGGATGACGCGGTTCGCGGCGCTCAGTGGCTGCGCGAGAACAACGGTGGACGCGCGAGTTTTCTCGTTGCCGGTCTGCACGGCGGCAGCGACGAAG
>DASUOZ010000512.1:0-2354 GCA_036276375.1 Pyrinomonadaceae bacterium
TGGAATTGAGATCGGCTGGCTGGCGGACGACGTGCGCAAAAAACTCGGTAACCCTGCCGCCAAAGGCGACGAACAGGACTACTACCTGTTCGGCGACGGCGAGAAGGAGCGCTGTCAGATTCTCTACGACAAGGAGACGCGCAAGGTGACGACCATCTCAGTCGACTTTATGGACGGCGCGACTGACGTGATCACACCGCAACAGGTGTTTGGCGCCGACGTCGAGGCCAAGTCTGACGGCTCGAAGCACAAACTCGTGCGGTATCCGAAGGCCGGCTACTGGGTCTCGTACAGTCGCACCGCAGGCGACACGCCGATCATCACGATCACGATCCAGAAGATGCCGTAACCCTCCACGGAGCACACAGGTTGTTTGTGCTAACCTGTGTACTCTGTGGATACGCAAGCGATCAAAGAACGCGCCCTTAGCGTAGGGTTCCACAAGGTTGGAATCATCCGCGCGGAACCGCTCGCGGCAGAGGCGCCGCGTTTGAAAGAGTGGCTCGCCCGCGGCTATCACGGCGCTATGTCGTGGATGGCGCGAGACGTTGAGAAGCGTCTCGATCCGCGCGAACTGTTTCCCGAAGCGCGTTCGATCATCGTCGTTGCTCTCAACTATTACACGCCGGAACAACACCACGAAAATTCAAACAGCGGAAAAGTGTCGCGTTATGCGTGGGGCGACGATTATCACGACGTCTTGAAGACGAAACTGCAATCGCTGCTTTCGTGGATACGCGAACAGGAACCGTTAGCGGCGGGAAAGATCTGCGTCGACATTCAACCGACGTTGGACAAGGCGTGGGCCGTGCGCGCGGGACTCGGGTGGCTTGGGAAACATACGAACGTGATCACGCCGGAATATGGTTCGTGGGTTTTTGTCGGCGAGTTGCTGTTGAATCTCGAGCTTGAACCGGACGTTGCGCCGGTTGAAGACCACTGTGGCACGTGCACGCTCTGCATCGATGCGTGTCCTACGCAGGCGATCACTGAGCCTTACGTGGTTGATTCAAACAAGTGTATTTCGTACGCAACCATCGAGTTGCGTACGCCGGAGCTGCCGGAGACGGTCCAACAAGGTCTTTCGGGTTGGTTGTACGGCTGCGACATCTGCCAGGATGTTTGTCCGTGGAATCGTTTTGAGCAGAAGACCGATGAAAGGCAATTCGCTCCGCGCGAGGACAACATCAACGCGGATTTGAAAGAAATACTCGAGCTCACGCCGGAAACCTACGCCGCCCGTTTTCGCGGCAGTGCGATGAAACGCGCGAAGCTTGCCGGACTCCAACGCAACGCTCGCGCGCTAATGAACGAACCGCCTGGTCCAGCAACGTAAACTTGTGACCCGAAGAATACTCCTCGGTGCTGCCGCTGGTCTGCTGAGTGCGCTCGTGTGCGTCGGCATCGCTTACGTCGTGGGTGTCGTCACGATCGCGGTTGACGTACGAGAGTTCCTGCCGACGCTGCTGGCGGCCGTAACGGTCCTGCCGTTGATGCTGCTGTTTGTCGTGCTTCTGCCAACGCTCGTGATTGGTTTATTGACGGGAGCGACGATTGGAGTGACCGCCGGCTACAGCCCGCGAGTCTATCTTATTGGAGCGGTGGCGGGGTTGTTGTTTGGCGTGGTCCTGCTTAGCGGCGTTCTGCCTTTGATCTTGGCGCCGCAGCCGGGCGACTTCACCTCGATCGTGGCACGGCCGCTTTGGGCCGGCATTTACGCGTTATTTCTCGGACTTCTGACATCGCGATTCTTTCGTTGGTTTTACGCATATTCGAACACTGGAACAGAGAAACACTACCGATAACTGATGCCGCACAAAGCAAGTAATCCGACTTTCGTTGAAGAAGTAAGAGACAGTTTCACCAGGCAGACGATCATGAATTTGATCGGCGGTGAGCTCACGCGCGTCGAACCCGGCGTTATCGAGATCACGCTTCCGTATCGCACCGATTTAACGCAGCAACATGGGTACGTGCACGCCGGTATCATCACCACGATCGCCGATTCCGCCTGCGGCTATGCCGCGTACACACTCATGCCGCCCGGTTCCGACGTGCTGGCGGTTGAGTTCAAAGTAAATCTCTTGCGGCCGGCGAAAGGCGACGCCTTTGTCGCACGCGCGGAGGTAATAAAGTCAGGCCGAACGCTGACAGTGGTGCGGGCCGACGTCCACGCTGTGGGCCCCGGCGACAGCCGTGAGCTGGTCGCGATCATGCAAGGCACGATGATGCGTCTGCAACGTTAATGTGTCTCATTCACTACATCGGCGGCGCGTTCAAACAAGCACCTCAAGAGCTGTCGCGCAGGATCAGTCAGGACGCGTCCGACCTCATCAAACGTGCTTTTGACGACG
>DASUOZ010000513.1:0-4229 GCA_036276375.1 Pyrinomonadaceae bacterium
CTGCGTCTTAAGCCGAGCGACGAAGTAGCGGTGATGACTTACCACGACCGGGTGGAGCTCCGGCAGGAGTTCACGCGCGATCGCAGAGCCGTCGACACGGTGCTCGACTACGTTCCACCGCATGACGAACGCGCCAATCACTGTCTGAACATCGCGCTTGACGAGGCCGCAAACTACATGATGAAAGCGGCGAACCCAAACGGTCGTCGCGTGATCATCCTGATTACGGCCGTTACGCGAAACTGGGATTGCCGTAATGGTCCATCGCACAAGGCGGCGACGCACTCGGTTTTCGAATCGGGAAGCGTCGTGTGCGGCATCGTTCCCAAAACTCCCGAACAGATGGCGGAGAACGGCGCGATGCGTTGGGCCACTCGCCTGGGCCGGCTTGCCGGCGCGCACTATCTCGACATCCAAAAACTCGCGGACGACACCGGCGGGGAAATCATGCACGACGAGCCGGAAGTGCTCGATCGGTCGTTCGTAACGCTCATCACCCATCTCCGCACGCGCTACAGTCTCTCGTTCGTGTCCACGAACAAGGCGCGCGACGGAAGCGTGCGAAAACTGAAGATCGATCTGGCCGGCAGCACTGAGAAATCGCGCCGGGGCAAGTTGGTCGTCAAAGCACGTAAGAGTTATGTAGCTCCGAAGAGTTGAGACGGCGGTGTTTGCGGTAAAACGAGGCGAACGTCAAGAGCACGGCAAACACGTTGCGCATTCAAGCAGCGTGTCGGTGGCAGTCGGAAGCGCTGAAGTAGACGGGCGCGTTAATTCGCCGGCACCCAACCGCTCGCTGACACAAACTCCTTTTTCGCCGAGTCGACCGTAACGACGTACGCGCCGGCGGCGCCGATGCGACGGTTAGGACCAAAGATGAGCTTGGGCGTGAGCGCGGTGTCGTACTCATAAAGACTTTCCAGGGCAGTGATGAGTTGTTCGCGACTCAAATCGGCGCCGGCCCGCTTCAGCGCCTCGACAAAAACTTTAGCTGCGGCGAGCGCCGCGACCTGTGCGGCCGTGTGTTTGGGTTGAAACTTGTACTTCTCGGAAAGCGCGCCATACTCCGCCAGTCCGTCGACCTTGACATCACTCGGCACAGTCGGAAACGACAGAAAAACTCTGTTTGTGAACGAAGCAGGCAGACTGCCGGCCAGATCTCGCGACGCAAAAACGCCAAGCGAAAAAACGTACGGAGTCCACTGCAACGCGTTTGCTGCCTGGATAAAACTCCCAACCTCGTTGCTGCTACCGAGGAGAAACACTGCCGTCGTGCCGTCAGTCTTCAACTGTTGCGCGAGCTTGTTCGCATCAAAATCACCGTTGGCATAAGTCAGCTTCACAACGCGATCGCCCGCGGCTTGTTTCGCGCGCTCGAAGGCGGTTTCACCCGCGGCGGCAGACAGCTCAGTAGTCGGAAAAACGATCGCCGTACGCTGCTTCTTCAACTCAAACTGCTGGTCTGCAAAATTCACGAGCGCACTTGCTTGTTGGCTCACGCCGGGAAGCAAGTAGAACAGGTAACGGTTCGGTGGTTGTTCCACTTGTGGCAACAGCGTCGCCGGACCGATGAACGGAATCTCCTCTTCGCGGGCGAGCGACGCGATCTGTCTGTCGGCGCCGGCGCTCAAGCCGGCCACGAATGCAAAGATCTGATTGTTGCTGATCATGGCGCGCAGTCCCGCCGCGGGATCGGTCGCACTCGTTTCAGTGAAATGGAGTTTTATCTTGCGATTGTAGATGCCACCTTGCGAGTTAAGCTCGTCGAAATACGCGGAAAGAACCTGACGTATCGACTGGCCGGTTTCAGCCAGAGCGGGCGCGGTCGGAAGCGGCACGCCGATCTCAATGCTTTCAGCCGTCAGACCCGGATCACGATCAAACTCGAGCCGCTTGATGTACGCGATGAGGTCGTTCATGTCCTCAATCGACAAACGGTAACGCGGCATGGCGACGACCAGATTGTTGCCGGCGGGATCGACACCGCGCACTACAGCCATCGCGAACGACGACTCAGTAAACGGTCCGTGTTTGCGGCCGTTTGGATGTGTGTGGCCGTAAGGTTTGATGAGATTGTTCCAGGTGAGATTTCCGGCGGTGACGCCGCCTTCGGTCTTGCCTTCGCCTCTGCGTCCATGGCAACCGGCGCAGTTGACGGTGCTGGCGGGTACGTCGATGTCGCCGATCATGGCGGTGACTTCGCGATTACTCGAAGTTTCGCCGCGAAAATAGATCGCGCGCCCGCGGCGCTCAGCCGGTGTCAGTGGTCGTTCCGGCGCCTCCGCCGCGGGTTTTTGCGGCTGAGTTTGCGCTGAGGCGATTCCGTAAACACAAAGCGCCGATAACAGCGACAACGCACATATGATCGTGAGTAGTTTTACCGTTCGAAACTGCATCTCCCCAGCTTAACCGCTCGACGTAAGGCAACTCAAACGCAGTGTTGCTAGGTGTGCAGCAAACGCCTTCGGCGTTCAGCCTGGCGACCCGTGAAGCGTTTGGGTTACTTCGATTGACGAATCGAGTAAAGCTTGTGTTCGGTTCGCACCAGCAACCGGTCGCCGACGAGTGCCGGCGAGGCTTGCGTGAAGTCGTCGAGCACGTTGATGTGCGACAACTGAAACTGCTCGCCAGTCGACACGACGAACGTTTGGCCCTCTTCGCTCAGGCAGAAGAGTTTGCCGTTGTAGGCCCACGGCGAGGTGGTGAAGTTAGCGGCCGTGGGATCAATGCGGGTTTTGTAAGTTTGCTTTCCTGTTTTGGCGTCGAAGCGATTCAGAATTCCGGTTTCCGTAAGCGTGTAGATCGCGCCTTGATAAGCAACTGACGACGGCAGGTAAGTGCCGCCGCGCGCCTGCGACCAAACGACATACTTGTTTGACGTCTCGCCTTCTTTCAGAGAAATGTCGCCGGAAGCACCGGGCCCGATCGCAAACAAGCCACGACCGCGGCCGCCGTTGACATAAAGCAGACCTTCATAAGCGAAGGGCGTGGGAATCGGTGTGGCGGCCATGCCTTTCAGGCGCCACAACTCTTTTCCCGCGAGGTCGTAACTGATCACTTCGCCGGGGCCGAGTGCGATGATTTCCGTGCGCAATGAGTGGCGCCAGATATAAGGTGTCGCCCAGCCTGATCGTTGCATTGGCGGCGCGGTGCCGCCGAGATCGCGGTTCGTGCGCCAAACTTCCTTGCCGGTTCGTTTGTCGAAAGCGGCAATGTATTGCTGTTTCTGATTGTCGCAGAGGACGATCAGGAGGTCTCCCGCCAGCGCAGGCGAACTGCCGGTTCCGAGATCCAGATAAATCGGGTTCGACTCGAGCGGAGTGTGCCAAACCTGTTTGCCCTTCAGGTCAAAGGCCCACAAGCCGAGATTTGCGGCGTAGAGATAAATTAATTGGCCATCGGTGACCGGAGTTTCGGAGACGAAACTGTTTTTGCGGTGGCGGCCGCCGGGCGGACGACCCGCAAAGAACTCTTCCGCCCACTCGACTTTGCCGGTTTTCAGATCGAGGCTATAGAGCATGTAGTGGAGCATCACTTCGTTTGGCAGTTCGATGTCGCGCTCGTTCAGGCGCTTGACGATCTCCGGCATCGAGAGTCCCTGCTTTTGAAGTTCCGCGACGTACTCGTTGCTGTACTCGGTGCCGACCTGCGGCTGTTTCGACTTACCTTCCGTTGTAGCCGAGGTGACGTAGACTTTGCCGCCGGTGACGATTGGCGAGGACCATCCACGGCCGGGGATGTCGATGGCCCACTCGACGTTTTCCGTCTTGGACCAACGTTCGGCGAGTCGCGCGTGTGTGCCGACTGGATTTGATTCCGGTCCGCGGAACTGCGGCCATGCGAGATCCTGCGCGCTTGCGGTGACTGACGTCTGTAGCAACAGGCAGACGAGCGCAACGGCGCACGAAAAAATGTAGACTCTGCGATTATTTTTGGATTTGGGAGAAAGGGTCGTCATTTGCCGAAATTTTCTCTTTTGATTATCAGGACTGGATTGCGTGTCGAGCTCGATTCTCGCATAGTACGGCCTGCAACGCGGATTTGTTTCTGAGTCTTGAACAATGATCGAGCTTGAATACGAGCTGCGACCGCCGGCGAGTGAAGAGGAGTGGCTTGCGTTTCATGCGATTCGGCGCAAGGTGCTGTTTGAGAATCGTGGCAAGGGCGACAGTTATGTTGAGAATCATCCCGACGACTCCCTGCCTGGTAATCATCCGCTCGTTCTGCTG
>DASUOZ010000514.1:0-11105 GCA_036276375.1 Pyrinomonadaceae bacterium
TCCCGATCATGGACGGTTCGGCGGAGAACTTCGCCGATATCATCGAGCGCGCGGGCATCGTCGAACAACCACTGGCCCGGCGCGCGTTGCTGGTGCGCGAGAAGGTCGCGTATGAACAAGGCAATCGTCGCATCAGCGTCGAACCGGCAGACACGTATCAGGTCGACTGCCTGATCGACTTCTCACATCCGTTGATCGGTGTGCAGAGTTTGTTTGTGGAGTTGAGTAATGGCGCTTTCAGCCGCGACATCGCGGCGGCGCGAACGTTTGGTTTTACTGAAGAGATTGAGGCGTTGCGGCGTGCAAACCTGATTCGCGGCGGCTCACTCGACAATGCGATTGTGTTGACACGTGAAGGAATGTTGAATCAAACGGGCTTGCGTTTTCGCGACGAGTTTGTACGCCACAAAATTCTCGACATCATCGGTGACCTCGCGCTGTTGGGAATGCCCATCCTCGGAAAGGTCGTCGCGGAGCGTAGCGGTCACATCATGCACGCTGGACTGATGTCGAAATTACTGCGCGTGAGGTCGGCGTGGGACATCGTCGACATGTCTGCCTAATCCTTATAAACCACTTCTCACAATATCGTGCAGCCTAACCAGGCCCACGCACCGTTCATCGTGGTCCACGACTGGTAATACTGAAATTTGTGATGGTCTGTCTTCCATCAAACGCAACGCGTCGTAAGCAAGTAACTCCGGTGTCGCGACTACGGGCTTGCACGTCATGAACTCGTCGCCCGTTAACTTCGCCAGCGATTCATGACTCGTCTGCTCGATTGCGCGACGCAGATCGCCGTCGGTGATGACTCCCGCGAGCCGGCCCGCGTCGTCAACCACGCAAACGGCTCCCAGTCCGCCCTTGCTGATCGCGCGCACGACTTCCACCCACGACGAACCGGTGGCAATGGTCGGATTCTCGCTATCCCGATGCATGAGATCGCCAACACGCAACGTCAATCGTTTACCTAAGCGCCCGGCCGGATGATTCACCGCGAAGTCATCAGACGTTAGACCTTTGACCTTCATCACCGTCATTGCCAGCGCGTCGCCGATCGCGAGCGCAACCGTGGTGCTGGTCGTTGGCGCGAGGTTTAACGGACACGCCTCTTTATCAACGGACGCATCAAGCACGACATCCGCACGCCGCGCGAGCGTCGAGTTGAGATTTCCGACAATCGCGACAATCGCCACCTCGCGGTTCTTCAGGTAAGGCAACATCGCCACGATCTCGTCAGTCTCGCCGCTGTTGCTCAACACGATGACCACGTCGTTTGGTTGGACGATGCCCAGCCCGCCGTGCAAGGCGTCCGACGGATGCAGATACAACGCAGCCGTGCCGGCACTCGTCATCGTCGCCGCGATCTTCTGTCCGATGATGCCCGACTTACCAACGCCCAGAATGACCACCTTGCCCATGCACGATCCGAGCAAATCCACAACGCGTTCAACCGCCGACGGGTCGAGCCGCGTGGCCGTCTGAGCAATTGCGTCTGATTCGATTCGCAGCAGGTTACGGACTTCTGACAGGTGGGTCTTCGTCATTGTTCGCCTTTCATATACCGGCTCGGGTGACATTTGGCAAGTCGGCTACCCGTCGGTTATAGTCCGGGCTTCGTTCAGACGAAATTCAGCTAGCGCCGGTGACCGAATGGGCTTAATCAGTCTGCTTCCACGAGAAGACCAGTATTTTGATCTGTTTACGCAGATGACGCTCTACATCTCCGCCGCCGCGCGCGAACTCAAGGAGATGCTCGCCGACAAGAACCAGGATTATGACGAGTATGCCAAACGTATCAAAGGCATCGAACACGCCTGCGACGAGCTGACTCACAACATCTCGACGCGGCTGAACAAATCGTTCATCACGCCTTTCGATCGTGAAGACATTTACATGATGTCGAGCGCGCTGGACGACATTGTCGACCTGATCGACGATGCGGCGCGCGCAATCATTATCTTCGACATTAAAGAAACGACGGACTACGCCCACGACTTTGCCGACGTGATCGAGCGCATGGCAGAGCAACTGAAAGAGATAGTTTCCACCTTAAAGCGACCCAAGAACGTCACCCAGCGGCTCGTGGAAATTCATCGTCTCGAGAATGAAGGTGACGATCTGTATCACGCCGCCATCGCGGAGTTGTTTCACGATCCGCCGGATGCGCTGACCGTCATAAAGTGGAAAGAGGTTTACGAGAAACTCGAAGCGGCGGTGGATCGTTGTGAGAACGTCGCGAATATCATCGAGAGCGTAATTATCAAACACACGTAAGTCATTTCGATTTGCCGATTGCCAATTGCCGATTTTGAAGCGTCTCTCGGCTAACGAGCGAACCGAATTGGCAATCGACAATTGGCAATCGCCAATCTCATGACCGCAACCCTGGCCTTCGTCATCATCCTGGTTTTTCTCGCACTCGTTTTTGACTACATCAACGGTTTTCACGACGCCGCGAACTCGATCGCGACGGTCGTCTCCACGCGCGTGCTCTCGCCGGGTATGGCGGTCATCTGGGCGGCCTTCTTCAACTTCATCGCGTTTGCTGTGTTTGGGACGCGCGTGGCGAAGTCGATTGGCGACGGCGTGCGCATGGACATTATCGAGCCCGAACTGCGGCTCTACGTGTTGCTGGCGGCTTTGCTCGGCGCAATCATCTGGAACCTGATCACGTGGTACCTCGGGTTGCCGACGTCGAGTTCGCACGCGTTGTTGGGTGGCTACGCGGGTGCGGGCATCGCGGCGCACGGCGGCGTGACTGGTCTGTTGAAAGCTGATGTATGGCTGCGCACGCTGAAGTTTATCGTGTTGTCGCCGATGCTCGGCATGTTACTCGGCTTCGCGTTGATGGTTTTGGTGTTCTGGATCTTCCGGCGCGCGTCAGCGACGCGAGTAGACAAGATTTTCCGGCGCGGACAGCTCCTTTCGGCGGCTGCGTTTTCGTTGGGCCATGGCGGCAACGACGCGCAGAAAACGATGGGCATCATCACCGCGGTGCTTACGGCAGGTGGTGTCTGGGGGATGACGTATGGACCAGACGGAACCCTACCTGCGATCCCCACCGCCGTCGTGCTCGCTGCACACGCGGCCATCGCCCTGGGAACTCTCTCCGGCGGTTGGCGCATCGTGCACACGATGGGCAGCCGGATCACGAAATTGAAACCAGTGGGCGGGTTCTGCGCCGAGACGGCCGCGGCGATGACGCTCGCTTACGTCACTGTGACCGGCACACCCGTTTCGACGACGCACACGATCACCGGATCGATCGTCGGCGTGGGCGCCACTCGCCGTTTATCGGCAGTGAAATGGGGCGTAGCGGGTCGCATAGTCTGGGCGTGGATCCTCACAATTCCCGCGGCTGCGTTCGTCGCCGCCGTTTCGTTCTGGATCGTCTCAACGATTCACAACTTCGCGAGTTAACACCTCGCGCTGATCGACCACTGCCAGTCGCCCGGCGCGGGCGGCTTTACTCCCTCCGACTTCCCCGCCGCGGAACTCTTCCAGTCGCAACTCGACGGCTTGTTGGCGCGAATCTCCGCGTAGCCTGGCTGTCGAAGAAGTGATTTTTCGACAGTCACTTCAAGACTGAATCTGACAACAATGAGCGCGCCTGCCGGTTGGATAGTTCGGAGATCCAGGTGGTCGCCTTCCGCTGCGCCCTAGGCTACACGAACAATGTACTCGGTTGGCATGGAGCGACGTTGGCGGGCCCGCTTAGCAGGTGTGACAAGGTCGCGGACGGTTTCGATCAATTCATCTGT
Source organism: Pyrinomonadaceae bacterium (assembly GCA_036276375.1). GTDB lineage: Bacteria > Acidobacteriota > Blastocatellia > Pyrinomonadales > Pyrinomonadaceae > PSRF01. Next base: position 3,765 of record DASUOZ010000514.1, read on the forward strand.
TGTGTCAGAAGTGAATGAGGCTTCGCCGTCAATGGGACAGACCCAGGCATAGACGTTCGGCACTTCGATCGAAACACCATCATCGTAATAAACAAACGTAGTCGCTTTCCATTCTTTTGGAACGTGGTGCTCGCCACAAGTTGGAACAGTTTGGTTGGTCATACTTGTTACGTTTTTGGTTTGCGTCGGCGAAACGGTGGACTCTCCCATTCTTGCTCGTCTGGGATGTAAGCCGTCACGAATTCAACGTAAACAGGATCGGCGTATTCGCACACAACATGCAAGTAGATTCTGTGGCTGTCATAACCACAGTCCTGCCACATACTAACACTCTTTTGGCATCAGCATAATCCTCAACAGTGCTTCCGTTAAGAATGGCTTCAACCATATTCGCCCGGTCGAATCCTTCTTTCAATGCGTGGATCACAGCATGGCTTTTGACCAGATAATTGCCATCTCTGACGCGTTGCTGAATCGGTGCAAGGATGAGGGAAGGCATTCTATCTCTGGGTCTTTTTCTATCACTCGCATCTACGAGTCAGTTGAATTGTAGCACGCAGGGACTGAGCAATGACCCCCAATGGCTCAGTTTGACGAGCGGTATGAAAAGGGGTACAAAGAGTTACGCTTCTCACGCACTCTTTGAAAGTGCAATTTCTTAAGCCCGCGTAGCTCAGTGGATTAGAGCGTTCGCCTCCGGAGCGAAAGGTCGCAGGTTCGACCCCTGCCGCGGGTACCACCAGCAATCCACGTAGACGACAAGGCGAGTACGTTCGAGTCTTGAGGAGTGGCGCCTCACTGCTTTCCGTTTGTGTGTCGGCTGCTTGAGGTTTGCTCAATGTCGTGGGTTAAGGCTTTTATTTGGTCTTTAACCACTTCAATGGATGCGCCCTTTTTGTGGTTGATCTCATTGAGACCCCATGCGACCTTCTCTTTTATCAAAGCCCTTCCAGCTAAGCGCTCAGAAGGTACGTAAACGCTGTCGATTATCTCGCCTGTCTTATTTATCTCATCAGTGAGCTTCTGTATCAGCCGGTCAGAGTTTGACTCTGTCGAACTGGAACTCGCATCCAACGCCGCTAGAGCGCGTTCGGCTTGTTCTCGAATGCCAAGCATTCGATTGCGTAATCGGGAACTATGTATTGGGTTGCCTTCAGTAGTTCCGTCCGCTAAATAGACTGCGGACAATGTCACCTCACGCGCAGATGTATCGTCTGGCAGTCCCTCCAAGTTACTTATTGATATCTGTTCAGTACGTGATTCTGCAGGGGCCAAGGAAAACGAGAAGAAAGTAATTTGGTTACTCCTGCCAAGCGATAACATGTAGGCTAAAACACTTTGTTGGGAGTTGTTCGTTATCTTCAGCGTAAGAAAACCCTCTTTCTGGGGTTGTAATTCTGTGATGGAAACGTTTTTTGTTTGATTCGAACGCGAACTTGTAAGGCCTGCGATACGGACATCTTTTTGCCTGATGCCCAAACGACTATTCCAAAAACAAGTCCCACGCAAATAGATCCAATTAGGAATAGTTTGAATGTCGAGAGGTTTGGGGTGCTCATCGGTACTCGTTTCGTGTTCCCAGCTGAACAGCCAGTTCTAGAGTTGGAACGAACCGATTTTCGCGTCTATTTCTTGTTCGAGATTCTTCAACTCCTGCTTCAACTGCTCACGGTAGAGTTTGATAATCTTCGGGTTGTTTGAGGGACTCACCTGTCCCTCGTAAACAGCGACACTGAGCGGGTCAAGAATCTGGTCGACCTTCTGTTGCACATCGCCATCTATCCCTTTAAATACGGCTTCCTTGACCTCGCTCATCCTATCGGTCATGTCGTTCATGGCGGGGCCGCTTGCTGCCCGCACTGTTTTGTCCGCCGGGTTCTTCGAAGCTAACTCACAAAGTTGTACGTATTTACTCACCGATGCGCTGAGCGTGCGGAGTTTGTCATTGAATGCGGTATACACATTAACCCTTTTTGTCAGGACGGCGTTCCTGTGTTGGAGATCGAGCTTGTATTTCTCGAGGCGTTGATTGCCGTAAAGGCCAAATGCACCGGAAACCACCGCGCTGATAACAGCGCTGCTGAGGATGTTTGTCGCTAGACCGCTCTTATCTGCCATTCTCTATTCCTCTGATTACTGTAACCTTGGGGTTGAGCAAATGATTTTTCCATCTGAACACTTCACACAAACATTTGAGATCGGCTTGCAATCGGTCTCACCTTTGTTCATGACAAAACCGGCCACTCGCTCGGCAGTTGTCGAAACAACAGGACGGCCGCTCGCGTCGTACTCGACCACACGTGACGTGTCTCGGAAAACAGCAAAGGTCACTATCTGTTGCCGTTTTTCCAGCCAGACGAGAGAACCGGGACCGGGTTTGATCCTGGTGGGTTTGGTCTCCCAAGTGGTTATCTTCGGCGCTGGGAAACTCTGATCTTCTTTCGGTCTAATCGCCGGCCCAGGATCCGAACTGATTTCCTGCTTGCACACAGCGGTAAGGATTTCACTCAACTTTGCAACGCCTACTTCTGAGTAACCCAAACTCCGGAGGCGCTCCCGTGCTGCCTCTAAACTAGGAAAACTTTCTTCCCGTGAGCCTGACGCGAACGGGTTTCGGGTGAGCTTGACGGTTCCGGAATTACAGTCAAGAACGCCCCGGAAAAGTAATGAAGTCTTTTCAGGTTGAAAGGCCTGAAGAAGCAGAAAGGAAATCAGGAACCCGGAGATCTTAAGAATCTTCAACATGGTACGACTCCGAAATGGTTTGACTAGGCGACCTACTCGAACATCATTTCAGGGCTGGATGAAAACCCGGCGGTGCGCAAGGAGAAGCAGGCGGAGATTAACGCTTAGAATATCGTTTGTCAATTTCGATTTCCTCGATTGCGACCAACTAGTTCTTCGCTGACACCTCGATACTTTTCGAATGGTGACCTGGCCAGTCGGAGTGGTTTTAGAGCTTACGGGCGCTCCTCAGCTAACAATCGCAACCCGACGCGTGCGCCGTTCACGAAACAACTATTTTCTGCTACGCTGGAGCCTCCCCCGCTGGTCCCCCGGAAAGTAGGACCACATGGATCCGGCCCAACCCCACGAAACCCGACGCACAGTGCTCGTTGTCGATGACTTCGACGATACTCGTCTGCTCCTGCGCACCTGGTTTGAGCGACGCGGGTTTCGCGTCATAGAGGCCGAGAATGGCTTGCAGGCCATCAGCCGCGCCGAAAGTGAAGCGCCCGACCTGATCATTATGGACGTGCAGATGCCCAAGCTCGACGGCCTCGCCGCAACGCGCCAGATCCGCAGTGTAGCGTCGCTCGGTTCGGTTCCAATCGTGGCGGTTTCGGCCTATGGCGCCGAGCAGTTTCGCGAACTCGCCCTCGCTGCCGGCTGCAACGAGTACGTCTCGACCCCCTTTGAACCCGCAACGCTGGAAAGCATCGTTCGCGCTCTCGTGCACTAACCGGGGCCAACTGTATAATCGCGCGCATGACTCTCACCCGGATTCGCCCCTTATTGCTGGCCGCACTTTGTCTGCTAGCAGCGCAAACGATCTTTGGCCAGTGCACGCAGAAGATCGCCACGCTGCCCGCGGCGCCTGAACTGTTGGGCTTTCGTCTCGGCATGACGCGCGACGAGATCAAGCAACTCGTGCCGCAAACCGTCTTCGGGAAAACCGATCACTTCGGGGTCGCGAAAACCACTATCAACCCGCACTTCGATCCGAAGATCGACCAAACGAAGTTTCAAGGCGTGCGCAGCATCTCGCTCGACCTGCTCGACGACCGCCTGACGTCTCTCTGGATCGGTTACGACGAAACCTACAAGTTCAAAACCATCGACGAGTTTGTGACGTCCATTTCGAAGTCGCTGCAAGTCTCCGGTAACTGGTCGTCGTGGAAATCGCGCGGACAGCAGTTGCGCTGTTCTGACTTCCAACTGATCGTCGGCACGCTTGCCGGCGGTCCGAGTCTGCGAATCTTAGACTTCGCCGCCGACGACACGATCGCCGCCCGCCGCCTGGAGAAAGAAGAACAGGATGCACTCGCCGAAGCCGGCGCCTCAGGCGAAAACGACGAACGAAAACCCGACAACGACAAGCCCATCATCGGCGACAAACAATCAAAGACTTACTTTCCAAACGGTTGCCAGCCGGCCAAAGAGATCTCAGACGCAAACAAAGCGGTGTTCAAAACTGTCGCGGACGCCGAGAAGGCTGGATTCAAGTTGGCGAAAAACTGCCACTAAGGAGGTAGTCAATGCTCAGAGAATTCAAAGAGTTCATTGCGCGGGGAAATGTTATCGACCTGGCGATTGCCGTGGTCATCGGCGCAGCCTTTGGCAGAATCGTCACGTCGCTGGTCGAAGGCGTGATCATGCCGCCGATCGGTTTGTTGCTCGGTAACGCCGACTTCTCCAATCTCTTCATCGACATCTCAGGAAGGCAGCCGCCGGCCACGTCGCTGCTTGAAGCACAGGCGCAGGGACGCCCCGTGATCGCCTATGGACAATTCATCAACGACGTGATCAGCTTCCTGATCATCGCCTTCGTTGTCTTTTTGGTCGTGAAGGCAGTGAACCGTTTGCGCGCGGCGCCGCCACCGCCACCAAACACAAAGGATTGCCCTTACTGTCTGACGGCAATTCCACTGGGAGCAAACCGTTGCGCGGCTTGTTGCGCGGATCTTACGGCCGGCGCATGATTGTTCTGACCTAAACCCATGCGCGAGTGCCCCCGTTGCGAAGTTTGCTACGAAGACGATGTTGAGCTCTGTCCGCAGGACGAGGCAAACACGAAAAACACGTTGCCTGGTCCGCGCCTCTTAGCCTCACGTTATCTCCTCGAAAAACGGCTCGGCCGCGGGGCGATGGGCCAGGTCTATCTCGCGCGCGATCAGAATCTCGTCACTCGCCAGGTCGCGGTGAAAACCGTCCGCCCCGATATTCTCAGCGACGAAGATCTACAGGACGGCGAAGCAATCGCGCGTTTCGAACGCGAAGCCCGCGCCGCGGCTTCGATTCGACATCAGAACGTCGTCGGCGTGACGGATTTCGGCCAGACGTCAGACGGCGTGTTTTTCCTGGTGATGGAGTACGTCGAGGGCGAAACGCTTTATCAACTGCTGCGTCGGGAAGGAACCGTGAGCCCCCAACGAGCCGCGAGCATCATGCGGCAGGTCGTTGCCGGCGTGGAAGCCGCGCACGACGAAGGAATTCTGCACCGCGATCTGAAACCGGCAAACATTTTTCTGATGCAGCAGAAACGAAAGGTCACGGGCGAAGACGGGTTTGTGAAGGTCGGCGACTTTGGGCTCGCCAAGATCGTGAATCCGGATCGTTCGGAGCTGACGTCAGACAGTGGTCCAGCATCACGCGGCATCATCGGCACGCCGGAGTACATGGCTCCCGAACAGATGCAACCCGACGGGCAGCTCGACGTGCGCGCCGACGTCTACGCGCTCGGCACGATCGCTTATCACATGCTCGGCGGCCGCCCGCCGTTCACCGGCAACATCGCGCAATTGATCGCGCAGAAGCTGACGCAAGCGCCGCCTTCGTTGTCGTCGTTGCGCTCCGACGTAAACGCCGAACTGGAAGCCGCGATCATGAAAGCGTTGGCGAAGGAGCCGCAGGATCGGCCGGCAACCGCGGGCGAGTGGTTCGAGAGTGTTGCCGCCGCGGCCGCGACCGAGTCGGGCGCTTTGAAGCGCGGCGATTCGCGGCTCGTGATCATCGCGCCGGCGGGTTCGGAAGTTTACGTTGACGACGAACGCTACGGCAGCGTTGGCCGGTCGGGAAGAGTGATTCTGACGTCGCTCGCGCCGGGCCAACACGTGTTGCGTGTTTCGCGTTCGGGTGAAGCCGACGACGAACGCGTGATCGAGATTCGCAGCGACATCGCCGAACAGATCATCGAAGCGCAACTCAAGATTGGGCCTTCCAGTAATCAACTGACGCCGTCACGTGGCGGCAGCCTGACGAGCAAGCACGGCGATCAGTCGACTACACTCGTCGTGGTGATGTGTACACGATGTCACTCGCGTTTTGCTGAGGGCGTGAAGTTCTGCGGGCGTTGCGGCAACACGACGTTTCAACCGGTCTCCGGCGAGTTACACACACCGGCGCAAACTGCGCCCGCGAGCGGCGTCACGTGCGCGCGTTGCGGACACACGTACGCCGCCGCCACCAAATTCTGCGGACGTTGCGGCATACCGTTAGGTAGTCCAGCGCTTGAGTGGCGCGCGCCAAAGCCGGTGGAAGTCATCTGTCGAACCTGCAAGACCAGCTACCCTGCCGGAACGAAGTTCTGCGGCCGCTGCGGAACACGAATCACGTCCTGAGCGTTTGAATATTTTTGTTTGGCATGACTGTTCAAGGGTTTACCCCTTGAGAGAATTCGAACTTTTCTTATAAGCTGTGCCGCGATGAAGCGCTGCCCGACGTGTAACCGCACGTACACGGATCTTTCGCTGAACTTCTGTTTGGAGGACGGAACTCCGCTGACCGCCGACGCTCCCGGCGGAGTCGATCCAAACGCGACGCTCAGGTATCCGTCACCACGAGACACTGCCGAACCACCGCCGACGGAGATCTATCGTCCGGCGCCAGGCACCGCAACGCCGCGGCCGGCGCCACCTCCGCCTCCGCCACCGCCGGGGCCGCAATGGTCGCCAACACCAACACAGGCGCGGCGCAAAAAGTCGAACGCGGTCTGGTGGATACTCGGCGGCCTGGTTGCAGTCGTCGTGATTGGCGTGGGACTCGTCGTCATGTTGATAGCGCTTGCAAGTCTGGGAGCGAATGCGAACGCTAATCTGAATGCAAACGCAAACGCGAACGCCAACGCCAATCGCAACGCGAACATCATCGCGAACGCAAACCTGCCCAACAGCAACGCGAGCGTTACACCGGGAGGGCCGCTCAGGGACGATTTTAGCGAGAAGAAGTGGAACGTCGGCGTATCGAGGTTTGGGCGCATGTGGTATCAGAACGACGAGTATCACATGAGCTCGAAGGAGCAGACGTTCATCGTCATTTATGCTCCGACGGACGACTACAGCACTGAAAACGCGACGGTGAAAGTTACGGCGCGCAGTGTCGACGGTACCGTACCTTCCAACGGTTTCGGTTTGATGGTCCATTGCGCCCGGACCAGAACCAATCGGCTCGACGACTATGCATTGCTGATCTACCCGAGCGAGGAACCGGAATACGAGATAATCATGCACCGGGACGACGTGCAGTCGTCGCTCGTCGCGCGCACCAGGTCGGACGCGATTCTGTCGGGCACTAGTCCAAACCGGTTGGAAATCAGAATCAAGGGCAGCGATTTATCTTTTT
>DASUOZ010000515.1:0-3146 GCA_036276375.1 Pyrinomonadaceae bacterium
GATCCGGCGGTGACCACGACGCGATCCATGTTGCCTTCAAGATACGGATACTGCGCAGCGATCTGTCGACGCAATCCAGGCAATCCGGCGTGTGAAGTGTAGCCATTTTGCTCCTCGGTGATCGTCGCGACGGCCGCCTGCCGAATGATTTGGGGCGTCCATAAGTCGGGTTCACCGAGGCCGAGATTGATACTGCCGGGCAGCGCGCGATCGAAGACCTGCCGGATGACACTCTTTTCGATGCCCTGCAAACGTTTCGGTGGCGCAAAACTAGTCAACGCAAATATTCCTCGAGTTGCACCGCCGTGTCAGTCTTTTCGTCACGGTATTTCACGATGATTGCCGCGTAAAGCGAGAGCCCCCAATCACGTCCCTGCTCAGTTTGCACCGCCCGCGCGCCGGGGACAACCACGGCGCCCGCGGGAATCTCGAGCGACGCGCCTGCTTTCCGTTGGTAGATTTCACCGCGCACGAGATCGTAAACCGGCGTCGATCCGGTCAGGATCGTTCCCGACGCGAGCACCGCACGTTCACGCACGATGGCTCCTTCGTAAACACCGCAATTCCCTCCCACCAGCACGTCGTCTTCAATAATCACCGGCACGGCGCCGACAGGTTCGAGCACGCCGCCGATCTGCGCGGCCGCGGAAATGTGCACGCGTTTGCCGATCTGCGCGCACGACCCGACCAGCGCGTGGCTATCTATCATGGTCCCTTCGTCGACGTAAGCGCCGGCGTTCACAAACATGGGCGGCATGCACACGACTCCCGGCGCAACGTACGCGCCGTCACGAATCGTCGAACCACCCGGAACGATGCGCACGTTGTCGTCCATCTTTGTCGGACGCGCGGGATACGTGTCTTTGTCAAAGAACTTGAAATTGGTTCCTTCGGACATGTCGGTGAGTGCGCCCATGCGAAAGCCCAGCAGCAAACCCTGCTTTACCCAGCGATGGACCAGCCACTCGCCGCTCGCATTTCTTTCAGCAGCGCGAACTTCTCCTAGATTGAGCGCACTCTTGAACTCCTCGAACACAGCTCGGTCAGCCGCCGTGAAGCTTCCGGCGACGTTTCCGTTGGGGCGTGCAGCGAGCGATTCGATCTGTTCACGCAACGGCATGCGAGCTTTCCTTTAATAGTCCAATCTCGGTGAGGATCTCTCGCAGGCGTGCGCGCGTCTTGTCCTGCACGGGCACCAGCGGCAAACGAAGTTTCTCCTCGATCAAGCCCATCATGGCGAGCGCGGCTTTCACTGGTCCGGGGCTCGACTCGATGAAGTTTCCTTCCATCAACGGCAGTAACTTGTAGTGCAACGCGCGCGCTTCATCCCAGTTGCCGGCAAGCGCCTGATCGTTTAGTTGCGACATCAAGTCAGGCGCCTCGTTAGACGCGACTGAAATCAAGCCTTCACCGCCCAGCGCAATCATCGCCAGCGTCAATGCGTCGTCACCGGAAATGACGCGGAAGTTCTGCGGACGGTTACGAAGAATCTCCATGATCTGCGAGAGGTTACCGGAGGCTTCTTTAACCCCGACGATGTTCTCGACGTCGTGTGCGAGACGAAGCGTTGTCTCGGCGGAGATATTCGACGACGTGCGGCCGGGAACGTTGTAGATGACGACCGGCAGACTGTTCACCGCTTCGGCAATCGCGCGAAAGTGCGCGTAGAGTCCTTCCTGCGTCGGCTTGTTGTAATAAGGAGCGACACAAAGAATGGCGTCGGCGCCAAGTGAACGCGCGGCGCGCGATTTTTGAATTGCGAGAGCGGTGGAATTGCTGCCCGTACCGGCGATCACTTTCGCGCGCCCGCGGGCGAGCTCGATGGTGGTGCGAATCACGAGTTCGTTTTCCGCGTCGGACATGGTTACGCTTTCGCCCGTCGTCCCACACGGAACGAGGAGACGTATGCCGCCGGCTATCTGATACTCGATTAGCTCGCGTAATCGCCGGTCATCGACCGCACCTTCGGTTGTAAAGGGAGTAACGATTGCGGTAGCACAGCCACGAAGCCAGTCAACTTGTTGTGTCATGGTGCCTCCAAGGTGAGAAATTTTCGATTTTCGATTTTCAATTGCCGATTGAGAAAACCGTTGTATCAATCCGGAGTCGCAGATCAGCGCGAATCGGCGATTGGCAATCGGCAATCAACAATGTCTTCAATCACGTCTGAAAACTGAAAGACCCCCGTTTTTCCGATAACCCAATGCGCCGCTAGTAATGCTCCGGACGCGAACCCCTTTCGCGATCGCGCGGTGTGTACCAGCAGGACCTGATCGGCGTCGGAGTCGAAACCGACACGGTGCGTACCGGGAATGTAGCCGGCGCGGGTTGAGGCCGTGGGTATCTCCGGTCCGAGATGTTTGGCCATTAACTCGCGCAACTGTAGGGCTGTTCCCGAAGGTGCGTCGCGTTTGCGCATGTGATGCGCTTCTTCGATAAAGGGTGCGTAGCCGTCGACGGCCGCGAACAAAGCCGCGGCTCGATCGACGATGCGATAGAAGAGATTCACGCCGATCGAGAAGTTTGCCCCGTAAACGAGCGCCGCTTCGTGTTCGGTCACGATCTGCCTGGCGGTTTCTTCATGTGCCTTCCATCCGGTTGTTCCTTCAACCAAAGGAACACCAGCAAGCGCGCACGCCTCAATATTTCTCAGGACTGCTTCCCCGACGGAAAAGTCGATAGCAACGTCGACATTGCTGTCCTCACCAAAGAATTTGTCCTTCAGTTGAGTCGGACTCAAATCCCTTCCTCGCGACGTCACGATTGCGGCAACCTCGTCACCAGCGGCTCTTGCTTCCGCGGCAACGAGTTGGCCCATTGCTCCGTTTCCGATTAGCGCGATCTTCATAATTTGTTTGCCAGTGCGACGTAGAGATCTATAGCTCGCTGGAGCTCGTGTTTGGCGATCCTTTCGTGCTCGGTATGTGCGTCGAGGATCGAACCCGGCCCGAGCAACAGCGCCTTGCCCCAGTTCGAAAGGTACGGCACGTCCGTCGTGAACCGCACGACACACTCGCCAAAACCCGCGACTGAAAACAGACGCACCGGATCGTGTGCCGACGCGTATTCGACGTGCGCGCGTCCGGCAATCGCCTCTTCGACCACTGGTCGAATGCGGTCTATATCCGTCGCCAGCCGAATTTGCA
>DASUOZ010000516.1:0-14103 GCA_036276375.1 Pyrinomonadaceae bacterium
GCCCGTCGAATCAGGTTCCAACGTCAACGCACCGGGTCGATCCTGCAACGACGTCGGTGCTTCCGTGATTTCCATCAGGCGGCGAATGCTGGCGCCCGCGCGCTGAAGCTTCGAATAAATATCGACCACGCCGTAGAGCGGAATGAACAATTGCAACGTGTAGCCGTAAAACGCAACCAGCCCGCCCGGCGTTAATCGCCGGCTCATCACCAGATAACCACCGTAACCAAGAACACTCGCCATACCGGCCACGATGATCAAATAGAGCAGCGCACTGAAGAACAGCTCCGTGCCGCGTCGTCTGACTTGCGCGCGCACCGCGCCACCGGACAGCCGGGCAAACCGGCGCGCTTCTCTTTGTTCGCAGGAAAGCAGTTGCACCTGGACGATCGACGAGAGATGTTCTTCGAGAAAACCGATCACCTTCCCTGATTGTTCCTGTACGGAGTCAGACGCTCGCCGCAGACGATCGTGAAACTGCCGGCGCACCAGAATGAACACCGGAATCAACGGCAGCACGATGATCGTCAGCCGGTAATTCAACACGAGCATAGTTGTCATCACGAGCGTAAACACGGTCGCCATGCGCAACGCGCTCGGAATCACTTCACCGCTGAGGGTCGCGACCTGGTCCACATCATTCTGCAAACGATGCAGCGTGTCTCCGAGCGGGCGGTTGTCGTGATACTCGGCCGAGAGTCGCTGCAAGTGGCGCAGCAAGTTCAACCGCGAACGAAAGATCATCTTCTGCACCGCGCGAAAGTTGAGCATGCTGGCGAGACTGTCACTCCCGAGCCGCGCCATGTACGTCAGGAAAAACCCGAGCGCCACGAGCGGCAGCAAACCAACGCGGCGACTCGGAATCACGTCGTCGATCAAAAACCGCACGAGCAGCGGATCGATCAAAACGAGAAAACTCGAAAGCACGACGCAGCCGTAGCTGCCCACGTGCAACCGCAAAAACGGTTTTACGCGTGCGGCGAGCCAGTGGAGCTCAGTGTCTTTTAGTCGCACCGGTTACCTCCTCGCCACTGTCTCGTATTTCAGATCGACGCAACGCGTGTGGTACCCGACAACCCGGCCCACGATTTCCGCGTCTCGCGGATAAGTAAATCCGCGCACGCCGGTCGCTGACGACTGATGCGGAATGATCAGCAGTTGTTTGCCCTGCAGCTCACACCAGCCGCACGCGTAAGCAGCGCGTAACTCTACAAAATAGATGGGCCGATCGAACTCGTCGTGCCACGAACCGGTTTGCAGTTTGTTTTGACTCGTGTCGATGTCCAGCAACGCGCCGGGTCGAATGAGGGGATACATCGTTCGATCGGTGGAGCCGAGATAGCCGTGCGTGATCGACGGGTTGCCGTTGCTGCAAGGTGCAGACGACCACGATTCGGGCGTTGCGAGTTCCGACACCAAACAGGTTCTCGCGATCGATCCGCCGAGGTCGCAACGTGCGTGGGCGCTGCTGCCCGACGCAAGCAGTTGTGTCAAATGAGGATTGGCGACCGACTCGTATTGCTCTTTGTTGTCGACGTCGATGTCGTAGAGACGCAAAAGGTCTGAGAGATTGACGTGATAGATCACGCTGAGGCTGAAGAGCTTGCAAATGTTCGGCTCAGAGACGCCGTTCTCGAGCTGCGTCAACCAGCCGTTGGAAATCTTGTAGCGCTTGTCGCTCTTCGCGTCCGCGATTCTGCGGCTCGCCTGCTCAACTTCGCGCACAGTGATATTGCGCCGGTTACGAAGAAGCTTTAGCTGCTGACCCGCCGCCAAGGAATCCTCACATTCCGCTCGGGCTGAGTTATACGCATGTAGGAGGAGATTCGATGTTGGGCGAGGCGCACACTTTAGCGAACTGAAAGTTCGCCGGCGAGCGAAAAAGTTTTTTGTCCGATATCTCGGAGACCTAAACGCGCGCGTCGTTGGGAGTTGTCGTGAAAGACGGCAAACAGGCGATCCAACTTTTGCAGGTCGTCCTGCTCACGTGACCTTCGCTGGTTGCCGTTTTTCAGCGACAGTCTTCACTCAAAACAACGAGCGGTTGTTCTGGATTACGGAAAAACTCAACGCGGATAGAGAACGCCGATCACCTGTCCGATGATGGTGACCTCACTGCGGCGACACTCTTCGGAGACGTTCCGGGAATCCGGGTGCGGCAGTAGGACCACGCGATCGCCGGGCGCAGTTTCGAGATAAGCACAAGTGAAACCGTGTGGTGTCATCACGTAGTAAAGCTCGCGCTCGTGAAAGCTCAAATTCTCCGCGGGACGAATTCGGTTCAACAGCTTGTTGACGAGCAAACGGCTGCCGGGCGGCGCGATCGGCGCGGCGTTGTGGTCGTCCTTACCGACGACCACATAGGAATAATGCGGCGGGAAAAACGAGCTGAGATACTCGACGTCGATCCTGGTCCAACTCTTAACCGCGCCTTCGAGAAGCAGCGACTCGACGAGGTTCACGTCATCACGCAGGATCGGCATTCTGATCTTGCGATGTCGCGTAACTGTCTCGAGACTAATTTCATGCGTGCGTACACGCGTTAATTCGAGTTCTTCGGCGAAGCGTTGTTCGGGGCGAAGACCGAGCGCAGTCTCGATTTCGGCAGGCGACAGATTCAGGATGATGCGCAACGCGTCGAGTTTTGCGGTACCAGGCTGGCGAATGCTGCCGCTGATGATGTTACCGAGGGTAGATTTCCCTATGCGCATGTCAGGGTTGTGGTGCAGAGTCGCCAGGCCTTCACTTTCGGCAACGACGTGTTTGTAGCTGAGGCCGAGCGACCTCATGGCTTTGAGAATAAGGTTGCCGAGTGGCGCTGTGGTTTGATGTTGTGGCCGGCCGCGCTTGGTTTCCGCAAACTGTTGTTGCGGCGGGCCTTGAAGCTTGTCTTCTTTCCGCGACGTCTCGCTTTGTGTGTTGGTGAGTGCTGCATCGAGTGCCGATTGAATTTCCGTTCCGGCGAGGACGACGACGGCGGTTTCGGGTGAACGTGTTTTCAATTCATCGAGGACGTCGAGACCTAAGCCATCCGGCATTCCGAGGTCGAGTAGGACGGCGGCAGGTCGTTCGCGACTGACGATCGTCAACGCCTTTGCAAGCGTTGAAGCTTCGCGGGCGACGTAGCCCCAGTCGCGCAATGCTTCGGCCAGTGTTGAGCGAATCGTCGAATCCCTATGAACTACCAGAACAGCTCGAAGCACACTTCGGCCCTGACCAATAGCAGGCTGGTCGCTATCGTCCACAGCTTGGTCCATCCTTCTTGCGTAGTGGCGGACGCTCGCTCAAGTTGGCGACAACTCAAGCTGCGGCGTTGGGCGAACCGCTCTCGTTAAATTTGTTCTGGGAATGTAAGGGAGGATTAAAGCGCCCTGATATTACACGATCATTCGCGATTTGAGAATATCAAATTTTTACATGGCCGCGGTCGCCGGCTCTGGCACCTCGTTTGCGCTACGTGTCCAGTGGCTTAGATAAGTGATCTGGAACAGAACAGAATCAAAGGCAGGAGTGTGTCATGGCGCTCGACCAGCAAGTTGATGAACAACAAGTTGACGATAAGGGGACCGATCAGGAAGAGGCGCGAAGGATGCTCATAGCGCTACGCGACCGGGGGTTTGAGGGTGATGATGAGAAACTCGCCCTGGCCCTTGGACGCTCTATCCAGCAGGTCCAGAATTGGATTGAGGGCACCGAAACCATCGACGACGACGTCGTCATGAAATCCAGAGGTATCGCCCTCCATCGCGGTATAGAGATTGAGAACGGAGGATCCGAGAGCTGACACGCGCCAAACAAGCAACCCCGTGGTGGTTTGAGGGTGACACCGAGATTTGCTCCTCGTGTCACCAGTCGTACGCATACCAAACGGGCTCTTACTGTCTCGATTGTGACGCTAACGTCTGTTCACTATGCGTACAGCAAAGCGTTTCGGTCGAACTTGTCTGCCACGGCTGCGAGACGGCGCGTACGAGTGTGCGTACGATTGAACGTACGACGAAAAAGGAGTCACGATAATGGCGGCCCGCGCAATCTGGAAGGGCCAATTGAAACTTGGCACGACGAAGATACCCGTCAAGCTCTACTCGGCGGTCCAGGATCAGACCGTTCGCTTCCACATCCTTGACGACAAGAACAAACAGCGCGTCAAGCAGCACATGATAGATCCTGACTCCGGCGACGAAGTGCCGTCTGAAGAAATACAGAAGGGTTATGAAGTCGAGCCCGGAAAATTCGTGATCCTCACCGAGGAAGACCTGGACAAGTTAGCGCCACCGCCGTCGCGCGATATCGACATAGTCGAGTTTGTGCCGCAGGCGGAAATCAGCCAGCAGTGGTACGACCGTCCCTACTATCTTGGACCAGACAACGGCGACAAAGATTATTTCGCGCTCGTCGAAGCACTCAACAACAAGGAGAGTGAAGGCATCGCGCAATGGGTGATGCGCGGTAAGTACTACGCCGGCGGACTCCGCCCGGTCGGCGATTACCTGTTTCTCTTCACCCTACGCGACGCGAAGGAAGTCATTCTCGCGGACCAACTGACAAAGCCCACCGGCGCGGCGCCCACCCAGAAAGAGTTGAACATGGCGACGCAGCTCGTCGAGATGCTGAAGGGCGAGTTTAATCCGAAAGATTATAAAGACGAGTATCGCAAACGCGTGATCGAGTTTATCGAGCGTAAAGCGAAGGGACGCGCACCGCGACTCAGCGCGGTGAAGACCAAGCGGAAGCCCGCAGATCTCGGCAACGTGCTCGAAAAGAGTATCGCTGCCTTGAAGAAGGAGAAACGCGCTGCCTAGCACGAGACGCAAACCGAGGCCGGAGCCTGAAGAAGAGAACGCCGGAGCACGTCCGTTTTGGTCGGGAACGTTGACGTTTGGCCTGGTGAGCGTGCCGGTGAACCTATTTCCGGCGGCGCGTGCGAATCGCGCATCGTTGCGGATGCTTGGACCAGAGGGCCAGCCGCTTTCGCGAAAGTATTACGCGGAAAAGACCGGCAAAGATCTCGACGCTGACGAAGTGGTGCGCGGTTACGAGGTCGACAAGGACAAGTATGTTGTCGTCACTGACGAAGAGTTGGAACGTTTGGAACCGGAGAAGACGCGCGACATCAACCTGACGCAGTTTGTCGCGGCCGATTCGATTCCGCCCCTCTACTTTGAGCGCGGTTATTTCCTCACGCCCGCGGCGGGTTCGCAGAAAGCTTACAAACTTTTGGCCGAGACTATGGAGAAGAACGAGCTCGCCGGCATCGCCACGTTTGTCATGCGCGGCAAGGAATACCTTGTGGCGATCTTCTCGGAAAAGGGAATTCTGCGCGCCGAAACCATGCGCTTTCCCGATGAGATTCGTTCGCCGGAAGACGTTGGGCTGCCGAAAAAGAAACCTGCTCCGGCAGCGACCGTCCGTAAGTTTGAAAAGCTGATCGGCAGCAAGTCGAAGAAACAGTTCTCACCGACAAAACTCGCCGACAAACAAACCGACGATCTGTTGAAGCTCGTGAAGAAGAAAGAGAAAAAACGCGGCAACGTCGTCCGCGTTGAACCCGAGGCTGACACAGATCAAAAAGTGGTTGACCTCGTGCAAATACTCAAGAAAAGCCTCGGTGGGAAAAAGTAGCGCGGCTACGTCTTCGACGATTCGATGTTGACAGCGATACTGCGCCAACGCCCCTGCTTGAATCGCACCACACTCAACAAACAGCGCGTCGCGTGACCGGCGAGAATCGCAATCCAGATGTCGATCGGATCGAGCGTGCTCGTCCGTTGAATTACAAAACACGTTCCGAGCGGCACGACGATCTGCGAGATGATCGAGATGTAGAGCGGACTGCGTGTGTCGCCGGTTCCCTGTAAGCCGCCGGTGTATGTCAAGGCCACAGCAATAAACAGACCCGACAGACTCAGCATGCGCAAAAGCCCGACGCCAATCTCCACCACGTCAGGTTCGTTCATACCGAAGATCGCCAGCAGTTGTCGCGGGAAGAACAGAAAAAACAGGCCGACAAACAGTGCACCCGCAAAACCGAAACGCGCCGCGACGTGCACCGCCGCGTCCGCACGATCCGGATTACCCGCGCCGAGGTTTTGTCCGGCAACCGCGGCCGCAGCGCCCATCAATCCGACTGCAGTCCAGGTGATGAGGGAAAACAGCTCGCTGTACGCCACGGCGAACGCCGCTTGCGCCGCAGCGCTCTGCGCGAGCGAGCCGATGAACGAGAGCATAAACACGCCGCCGATGTTCATCGCGATTCCCTGAATCCCGGTCGGCAGACCAAACCGAAAGATCGCTTTGATGATGTTCCAGTCAGGACCAAAGCGCTGTAAGAAACTCTGCCCCGGCTCACCGCGCGGAATCGACACGACCCAATCACCACTCCATAGTTTGCCGAGCGCGTAGACCGCGACTGCGCCCGACGCGATGCACGTGCCGATCGCGGCGCCAGCGGTTCCAAGCGCCGGGATTGGACCAAGGCCGCGAATCAACACCACGTTCAAAACGAGGTTGAGCACCGTCATCGTGATGCCGAGCATCATCGGCGTGCGCGCGTCGCCGGCCGAACGCAACGCGGTGCTCAGCATGAAAAACACCATCATGCCGAAACTGAAAACAAACATGATGCGAATAAACGGCAACGCCTCGGCTTTCACG
Source organism: Pyrinomonadaceae bacterium (assembly GCA_036276375.1). GTDB lineage: Bacteria > Acidobacteriota > Blastocatellia > Pyrinomonadales > Pyrinomonadaceae > PSRF01. Next base: position 6,655 of record DASUOZ010000516.1, read on the forward strand.
TCCGGCGCCGCCTGCACGAAGTTGAGCAAACTCGGCGAGACGAAGTAACCGATCGGCGCCATCACTCCGAGCGCGATGAAGACGGCGGTGAGAAACGCCTGGTAAACCGTGCGGTTCACTTTCTCTTCATCACCTGCGCCGGCAAAACGCGCAACCAGCACACTCATGCCCGTAAACAGCGACGAGATGAACACGATTACGACGATGAAGATCTGCCAACTCACGCCGATCGCCGCGTTGGCTTTGTAACCGACGAGATGGCCGACGAGCGCGTGGTCCACCATGCCCTGCAAACCGCCGATCACGTTCGTGAGCATCGTCGGCCAGGCGATCTTCCAAACGGCAGGCCGTAGCGGGCCTTCAACGATCGAACGATCGAAGCGTGTTTTACTGGAGACTTCTTTCAAGCTTGCGAACCTTCGTCAACAGTCGCTCATTACCGATCTTCTCGGCCATCGCTTTGAACTCGGGCGTCGTGCCGCGCCAGCGCAACTCATCCACGTCCTCAAACAACGGCGCATCAGTCTTCAACGTCGCCAGCTCTTTGAAGAGTATCGCCAGCGGCCGATTCGCGTCGTTCAGAGCATTCGGCGGAAACTCTTCCAACGGTCCATACCGATTGATCAACTGCGCCGCCGTCTTCGGACCACAACCGGAAATCCCAGGAAAACCGTCAGCCGAGTCGCCGACGAGCGCGAGATAGTCGGGAATGAACTGCGGATCGACGCCAAACTTCGCGCGCACTCCTTCGGCGTTACGAATCACACCGCTGCGGCGATCGACCTGCACGACGCGATCGTCAACGACGGATTGCGCCAGATCTTTGTCGGGCGTCCAGATGCAGACTTTCTCCACCCGGTCATCACTCGCCGCCAGATAGGCGGCTGACGCAAGCGCGTCGTCAGCTTCCAGATCGATCATGGGCCACACAGTCACGCCCATCGCCAGCAACGCTTCCTCGAGCGGCACAAACTGCGCCAACAGCGCCCGTTCCATGCCGGCGCTCGTCTTGTAACCGGGCCACAATTGGTTACGAAACGATTCGATGACGTGATCGGTCGCGACACCGATGTGCGTTGCGCCTTCGTCGATCATCTGAGCGACCGTGCCCAACACGCCGGACACCGCGCCAAACGGCGGATCTATTTTTTTGAATCGACGGATTCCGTAAAAGTGCCGAAACAGCTCGTAGGTACCATCGAGCAGGTGAACAATCATTCGGGGCAGCTTAAAAAATTTTTGGCAAACTGTCGATCCGGCTGTCGCCCGTTCGATTAACCAGTGAAGGTCGAGAATACTTAAGGAGAATTCAAATGCGAGTAATGGTCATTGTAAAAGCGAACGAAGAATCGGAAGCGGGCGTGATGCCCAGCGAACAAATGCTGGCAGATATGGGCAAGTACAACGAGGAGTTGGTAAAGGCCGGCGTCATGCTGGCGGGTGAAGGACTGCACCCATCGTCGAAAGGCAAACGGGTGAAGTTTTCCGGCAGCAACCGCATCGTCACCGATGGTCCATTCGCGGAAACGCGCGAGCTCATCGCCGGCTTCTGGCTGTGGCAGGTGAAATCGATGGACGACGCGGTGGAGTGGTTGAAACGCGCGCCCTTTGACGGCGGCACGGAGCTCGAGATCCGGCAGGTGTTTGAAATGGACGACTTCGGCGACGAATTCACTCCCGAACTGCGCGAGCAGGAAGAACGAATCCGCGCCGAAGCCGCGAAGTTGAATAAACAGTGAAGCCGCGGCTAAAAGCCGAAACGCACCTGCAACTGGATGCGGCGATTACCGGCCGCGGCACTGCCACTTGGTCCAAACCCGAAGCTGCCTGATGTCGAAGTGGATTCACCGAATCGAGGCGAGCTCAGGTTGCCAATCGGGTTGGACAGGTTGGTGGTGTTCAGAAGGTTCTGAATGTTAACCGAGAACGTCAACGTATATCGTTTTTCCGCCGCTGGACCACCACCTGAAGGTCTCGCGCCTGCTGCTTGTCCCTGCGCGGGCGCGGGTGTCGCGCCTGCGGGCGGCGCCGCCGCAGCGGCGGGAGCCGGCATGTTGCCAAACATGAATGCGCGACTGATGCCGATGTTGATGGCGAAGAAACTCGGACCGAGGCCGTAGTTGCGCGGAATGAGCGGCTGACCCGAATCGGGGTGGAGATCGAAATCACCAAACTTGGTTCTCTTTATGTCAGCCGGATCGGTTTGCGGGGTGACGAACCCGGGCCGCTCGGTAAACAACCCGTCGCCGTTCGTATCCTGACCGGTGATGATATTGAACGGCCGGCCGCTTGAATAAACGATGAACGGATTCAGGTTTACTTTCAGCCTGGGAAGTATGAGCGTGCCGCCGATGAAGAAGTTCGCACTCGGAATAAAACTCACCCGCGCGTACTCGCTGCTCGCGTCATAACTGTCCGCGGGAAAACAGCTCCCGATCGATCCAAAAATGCAATCCGTGTCCGTCTTCCCTTTACCGGTGCCGAAGTTTGCAAAGAGCGAAAAGCCTTTGCTCATCTGCCGGCGCACGCCGCCGAAGAAGCGATAGTCGTTAAACTTCGCGCTCGACTCGTAATAGTAAATATCGCCGATGTTGCCGAACGGCCGCACGCTTGTGTTCGGGTTTGCCGCGTCGTAAGTGCCGGGCAACGGCGCGTTGAGGTTTCGCACGCGCAACAGGTGTTTGCCGCGATAGTTGAACGCGACGAGAAACATCGTGAACTTCGCCGGCAACTGGCGTTCAAAGTTAACGGCCGTCATCACGAAAGTCGGCGCCTGAAAATCCGGCGCGATTTGCCGGACGATCTGGGGCGCGGCAAACGCCGCCAACGAATCGGCTGTCGGTACGTTCGTCACGCCGTTCAACGAAAACACGGATTCGTCCAGCGTTTCCGGATCAAAAACGCGGAAGTCGAGTTGGTTCGTGCCGTTGAACCGGTTCGCCAAAAGCGTCGCGCGCTCGCTGAAACGATCGTAGAAAAGTCCAATGCCGCCACGAATCACCATCTTCGGCGACGAGCTCGAAGAAGGTGCGCCCGGACCAGCTCCAACGTTTGTTCCACCCGGCGCCCAGGCGAAGAACACACGCGGCGCAAAGTTGTAGTTGCTGTCGATATTGGTCTGGCGTTCGTAACGGAAACCTGCGGTGAACGTCAGGTTCGGGCGCACGCGCCATTCGTCCTGCACAAAGGCGCCGAGATCGACCTGTCTGACGGATGCTTCCGGATTACCACCGGCAATCGAAAACTGCGTCGCGCCGCCGCCGAGCAGTCGCATGTCCGGATTGCCCTGAAACAACAGCGTGCGCCGGTAGCGCTCGATACTCGTAATCGGAGTCAGCACCGGATTGTTGTTCTCGTCACGCACGATCTGGTTGTTTGCGTCGAGCAGCGGTGCTTCACCGCCGGAGAACGTAAACGTGCCGCCGAAGTTTTGTGGGGAAAAATCGCTGATGTGTACGCCGCGAACGCGCGCGCCGAAGCGCAGGATGTGCCCGCCCTTGGTCCACGTCGAATAGTTTTGCAACTCCCAACGATCTTCGTCGTTGTGCGCGAGACCGACCTGCGAACCGCCGGCGATGAAAGCCTCCTGCACGACTACGGTCGGAATGGAGTTGTTGCCGTCCTGCTGGCCGCGGTTTCGCTGGTACTGAAAGCGCGTCTCGTTCATCAGTACCGGACTGATGATCGCGGTGTCGGTTAGCTGGAATGTCTGGAACGTGTTAGAACGGCTGTACGCGCGCTCCGGCAGCGAGAAATCGGAAGCACCGACATTGTCCGCGCGAGTGCGCGTGTAGGTATAACGCAGCACGAGCGTGTTGCCCTGGTTCAGTTGGTAGTCAAATCGTGGACTGAACGAGAAGAAGCGTTGCGGCGTTAACAGTGCGAGGTTGAAAGGGCCTGGGATTAGATTGGAGTTCAGAATCGTGGCGTTGATGATCGCGTTGTCGTCGATTTCGCGCTTCTGAAAGTCGATAAAGAACGACGATCTGCCCTTAGTGATTGGGCCACTCAGACTACCGCCGAAGTAACGCACCTGGAACGGCGCCCGAGCCGGCGCGAACGGATTGCGCGAGTTGAAGCTCTCGTCGCTGAAATTGAAGAACGTGCTGCCGCGAAGTTTGTCGGCGCCGGGTTTGGTAAAAATCTCGATCTGGCCGAAGCCGATGCCGCTGTTCTCCGCGTTGAATGGATTTGAGTTGATGCGCACTTCGCGAATCGACTCCTTCGGCGGCATACGGCCACCGGTAAAACCGTCAATAAAAATCTGTCCGCCGTTCGGGCCGGCCGATGGTCCAGCCATCGCCTGCACGGCAGCGGAGAGCGCTTCCGGATCGTCCGGCAACACGTCGAGATCCTGTCCGCGCAGCACGACTGCGTCGGCGTTATTCGCGGGGTCGGTGTTGAGTGCTTGTTCTTCGGTGACGGTGATTACCTGTTTCTCGAGCGTGACAACGAGTCGCACGTCGTGAGTGGTGCGTGGGCCGGAGGCGATCGCCAAATCGGTCTGCTCGTAAGGTGTGAATCCGGGCGAGACAACGCGTAACGTGTAAGCGCCGGGCGCCACGTTATTGAACGTGTAAACACCGTCGTTGTTGGTCGTGGCGTTCTTCTGCGTTCCATCCGCGGCGACGAGCGTTATGGCGGCGCCGACAACGAGCGCGCCGAGCTCATCGGTAACCTGTCCACGCAACGAACCCGGACGCTGCTGGGCGACACCTGCAGAAACATACAAACCAAGCAGGCATACTACGGCGACAACACTCTTCCTGTGTCTTAGCAACATCACTCTCCTACTTTCTTCGTCTGTGTAATCTGTAGATGGCCCTTACGGCCCACCGAGGCTCATCGCGCCCAACGATACTGCGGCCGGACGAGCACCTTGACTGTTCTGCAACAACGGACCAACGCCACTAACGACCGCGATCGCAGTAACACGCGCGGGCTCCGCGCCCTTCGTGCTCGAAATCAAAATCGACTCGCCCGGCTTCAACTCCGCCAGCGACAGCGCGGGCAGTTGATCAAACATCTCCCGGAGATCGCCACTTCCCTTCGCGGGCGCCGCCGCGTTCGCTGCAGGCTTCGACTTCGAATCGGGCGGCATCAGTGCGGCCAACAACTCCGGCGTGAGTCGTCGCATCAACGAGTCTTTACTCACCACGATCGTCACCGGTTGTTTGCTCTGCACGTCGTTGATCTTGATCTCCTGCTTTTCGGTGTTCACTTCGGTGATCGCGCCACCGATCGTTTGAAACGAACCCGTCACGATCTCATCAGCACGAAACTTCGCGCCGTCTGCGTTTCCGAGCGCGCGCAGTTGATCGCCAACCTTCAACTCACCGATCGCACTCGGCTTCGCATCGCTAAATCGCACGGAGTCGGGCGCGTAACGTCGAAATTTCGTTTTCGCAGAAGTTGTGATCACGACCGGCTTCGCGCCTTCGGCAGTGCGTGAATCGACAGTGATCTCTTTTGTCTCGCTGTTGACGGCGCCGATCGTTCCGGCGATGCCGCGCTTGCGCCACTCGTCGCGCTCGCGCTCACGTCGTTCGGCGATATCGCCTTTGCTCATCACGTAGAACTCGAGCGCGGGCATCGCCTTGCGATCGTCAGTCATTCGTCCGCGCGCAAAGACACTGTCGCCGACGCCGAAATCGGTCGAGTTGATCTTGATGAACTTATCTTTGGTTTTTTCGCCCGGCGGAATCCGCATGTAGACCGTGCGGTCGCTGAGTGTGACTGTGACCTGATTGCCCGCCGCCGTCGTGACGATTACCTGGCGCGTGTCTGCTTTGAGATCAGACACGACTCCCATCACGCTCAGTGCAGTGATAGCGGGATCAGTAACCGGGGAAGGAGCGGGTGTTTGTGCTGACAGTGAGAACGCGTCTGCGAAGAACACAAACGCGCACAGCACCGCGATGCTGCCGAACTTTTTCATGCTTTTCCTTTGGCTTTATTCGCAACTGATTTCCGCTCAAAATCAGTAGGATTTGTTGCTCAAAGGAGTAAACACCGCTCGGCGCGCTCTTTGTGGCAGATTATTTCTTTGCTCTATTTCCCAAAAGCGTACAACGCGCTACGGGTCCGAATGTAGATGCGACCGTCCGCGATCGCGGGCGTGGCGAAACACTCATCATCCAGCTCATTGACGGCTAATACTTCCCATTCGCCCGCGGCTTTCAAGACCGAAACCTGACCGCCCTGGCCTATCAGAAACACTTTGTCGTCCGCCGCTACTGGCGATGAGAAATACTTGTCGATCGCGCCGTGAAGCCGTCCCTGCTTGAGCACGTTTCCGGTCGCCGGATCAAACGAAAGCAGAATGCCGCTGTCGTTGATCATGTAGAGCACGCCTTTGTAGAGCAACGTCGACGGCACCTGCGGGACCGGTTTCTGATAACGCCAGCGAATCGCCGTCGCGGTTTGGTCGCCGGTGCCGCCCATCTTGATCGCCAGCAGTCCATTTTCCGACGCCAACATCGCGCGAAACACTTCCCAATCCTTGTCGTCCAGCTTTTCGTTGCGATTCATGTCGAACGCTTCGAACGCAGCGTTCAGGATCTTGTCCATCTTCTCGTTCCCAACAGCTTCCGCTTTCGTGATCTGGCGATCGTTGTCTTTGTCGTAGCGCTTAAGCGCCTCGTCAAAAGCGATCGTGGCAATCTGCTGTCCGGGTTGATTCTGCGGGAAGCCCCAGCCGTTGATGTAGAGATACTCGCCGTCCAGGCTGGCGATCGATTTCATCTCACACGCCAAACCGCGCACCCACCAAACACGTTTGCCGTCCGCGACCGAGTAAGCCGAGAGTTGAAACGACTCGGGAACGACGATCTGCTTCGGCCCCTGCTTCGGTTGGTAAACGATCGGCGTCGAATAACCGGAGATCACCACCGGCCGTTCGACTTTCCAACGAACCTTTCCACTGTTCTTGTCTACGGCGATCATATAAGACGCAGGATGGTCCTGATCGACGGGGAGGATCACCTTGTCGTCAACCAGAATCGGCGACGCGCCAAAACCGTAGAACATGTTGACCGGCTCAATCGGGAGTCGCCAACGTTCCTTCCCATCGCGGTCATACGACAGCATGCCGAAGTCCTGGAAGAAAACGTAAACGTTCGAGCCATCCGTGACCGGGCTCGCCGAGGCTGGACCATTCACGTTCTGTAACCTTCCCTCACGGACGCGCGGCACTTCCTTCTGCCAAAGAATCTTTCCGCTTTGGCGATCGAGACCGATCACATACAACTTCTCTTTGTTGTGCGCCGTGACGAAGATGCGATCGTTTGTCAGGACGGGAGACGAATGACCCGGCGGTAATTCAGTCTTCCAAACGACATTCTTCGCTGGTCCAAACGTTTCGGGCAGACCAGTCGTGGCAGAAACACCGGTGCCGTTTGGGCCGCGAAACTGCGACCATTCTTCACCGGAAACAAAGGTGGCCAGGAC
>DASUOZ010000517.1:0-5808 GCA_036276375.1 Pyrinomonadaceae bacterium
GGCGCAGCCGTGCCTGTGCCGGCCTTTTTCAAACACTCGACTGCGGTCCACACGCGCGTTGCTGCGACGTCCAGCGTCTCGTCTGTTTCGCGGCCAATGATCTCGGCAAGACTGATTCGTTCGACGCCAAGCAGATCGGACCAGATTGCGGGTGGACGAGTCTTGACGCTTTCGAGGTCGCAACCGACACGAGCGGGTCCAGCGACAGCCATCGTGAGGTCGCCGGAATGAGAAGCAGAGACGTCGCGTCCCTTGCAAGCTTCCGGTTTTCCATTTGCGCACCGGATGATGCCGGCGCCGCCGAGCGCTCTCTCGATTGCGCGTGTGCTGCGATCGCGCCGCGCTAAATTTTCGTCGCGCTCGAACGCGATCGAAACGTCCGCACTCGGAACCAACTCCAGCAAACATCGTTCGACGTACGGCGCCAACAAACCTTTGGGCCAGGGTCCGCGGAAGTCAGTGCCGCTGATGGCACGCAAGTGCAGTCGCTCCCAGCGCTCTCGCACGCGCCCTTCCGTGTCGATCAACTCCACGTCGTAGACGAAGCCGGTCGCGAAACGCTCTCGTTCCTCCGCGCGCACGAATAACGCACCAGTTTGTCGGGTCACGCTGCCCGTTATTTTCTCGACACTAACGGGCAACAGCGTGATCTGCGGCACGCACGCCTGAACCGCATGAATCGCGGCGTCGCGAGCGCCCGGATCTCCCAACACCAGGTCGCCCGGTAAATATCGGCCGAACCAGCTCGTGTTGCCGTCGGGCATGATCTCGGCCGCGCACTGTTTCGCCCTCAGCGCACGGTACTCGCGCAGACGCCGAAAGCGTCCGGTGTGGAACAGCACTTTGCCGTAGAGATCGTGCCCCGGGTCAACAATGACGGGCGCCGTGTCACCGACTGTGCGGCATGCCGGCTCCAACGGAGCGTCCGCCAGCCGACACAGGGCACGAAAATGGTCAGCCTGAAATCCGGTCTGCGAGCTGCGCAGCACAACTTCCACACAGCCCGGTGCGCGCACGAGCGCGGCGACGCGGATGGTGTTCGTGCCGCCCTCGCCGACAACCACCGGCCGTTCGAACCTGACCTGTTCAAAAATTGGCGGCTCGTTCGTCTCCGTCAACGCCATGCAGACCTGGGCCATCGCTTCCATTCCCATCACGGCGGGCAGCAGCCGCTCACCACGGAACATGTGATCTTCGAGATACGGATCAGTCGTGGTGGACAACTCCGCGTCGACGATCAGTTCAATTCCGGGGTAGTAAACGCGTGGCTTCTCCAGAAAGCGCAGGAACGGGAGTTCGGGCTTTTCGACTTCAAGTGTCGGCATGTCGCGTAAACGTCCCATGACGACGGCAGACACACTTGCCGGCTTCCGGCATAGAAGTTTGCGCAACGCGTCGAGGCCCTTCTCGATCGGGATCGGCGTGATGCCTTGACGCGCCAACTCATCCACCGTGCCGAGCCGCGCACCCATGCCGACGCCCGACCAGACGGACCACTCGACTGCAAGGCAGCGACAGTGCGGATGCGCCGTTTGCCACTGCTCCGTCAAACGCGTGAGCCATTCGTTTGCGAGACCGTAATGAGCTTCTCCCGGCAGACCCGTGCGCGCGATGATCGAGGAGAAGGTGATGAACAGACGCAGGTGGTCGGGGTCGATCGCCGCGAGTAAGTTTTGCGCGCCGCGAATCTTCGGCGCCAACGCCTCGGAGATGGTGTTGCGTTTCAGTTTTTCGATCAGGCATGGGACGTTACGCGCCGCGCCGTGCAGAATGGCGGTGACTGGTCCTAAATCCTTCTCGACCTGACGGACTGTGTCGCGCGTGGAGGCGGCGTCCGTGACGTCAACACTGTAGTAACGGAAGTCAATTCCGGCCGCTTTCATCCTTTCGAGGTTCGCGACAATCTCGTCGTCCGCCGTTGGTTGTGAAAGACCAAAGACGGCCAGCCGTGCGCCGGACTCGCGCGCCAGGCGAAGCGCGCATTCAGCGGTGATACCGCGTGCGCCTCCGGTTACAACTAACACGTCGCCAGTTGTGAGTGGCAGCTCGGATTCGTCCGGTGCAAACGCGAGCGGGCGCAGCACTGGCTCCGAACATTTGCCGTCTGAGCTGTAATGCGCTTCCGCGTAACCGCGCACCGAGAGCGCCTCTGCCAACACCCACGCGGTGGCGTCCGGATGGTCCGGCGGCACGACAACGACGCACGTGTTGAGGTTCTTTGCTTCAAGATGCAGCGTGCGCGCGAAGCTGGCAGCGCCACCTGCGTATTGGACCAGCACGAACCGGAAATCATCGCCGCCGTTCAGCGCCTCACGCGCGCCATCGAGCAGGAGGCTGATATGACTCTCGTCCGGTTCGGGCGGGAGTAGAACGACGACGCCGCGACCGGTGCGCGCGCTTGCGAAGGATGTTTCAAGCGCGGTTTTGAGGGGGTGGTCCGGTGGCGCAAGGATGCGCCAGTCTGCCGCTTCGGATGGACCATCATGCCGTGGCAAAGCGCGTTCGACGTATTCGACGGAAAACTCGCGCACCCACTCGTCAATGCCCGCCGGATACGCTTCCGCGTTTGCGTCGGCGCCCCCCGCGCGTGCGCTCGCTTCCAGGGCGGCGGCAATTTCGGAGAGCGTTGCGTTTGCGAATTGTGTCGGGGCTGGCGGAGGTGGAAGATCGAGTCGCCGCGCGGCTTCGGCCACGAGTTGGGCCACACTGATCGAGTTCAAGTGAAGATCGTCAAGCAGCCTGCTTTCGTTTTCAATCGTGGCCGCCGGGAGTTCGAGCCGCTCGGCGACGAGTCGCCGCACAACCTCGAGCGGCGAGTCGGTAGGCGAACTAACGGGAACTGGTTCTGTCGCGGTGATTTCGCTAGACGGTGCAGAAGAAATGATCGGCGGGGCTTCAGACGTACCGTCATCAGCCGGTGCTAGTTCGCAAGGGTTCGCAAAGAAGCGCGGTTGCCAGTCGAGATCGAACGCGCGCGCAAAGCGATCGGCAAACAATTCGTCGTGCGCGACACGTGCACCCAGACAGAAGCAGGCGCCGACCGCATTTAAAATGCCGCGAATTGAACTCCCGCCGGCGTCGAGCGCCACCGCGGGCTCATTACGAAACTGGCCGATCAGCCCGCACAGCGTCTGACCTGGACCAACCTCGATCCACACATCAACGCCTTCCGTGACTGCTGTTTCGACTGCTTCCATAAAGCGCACAGGCGACGTCACTTGCTCACGGAGCAGCGCACGCAAGTCCGTGTCGCCGTTGAGATGCCGGCCGGTTACGGTCGAAAACACGGGACGTTGGAGTGGTCCGAACTCTTCGCGCTCGAGGTGCGCGTACAAACGTGTCCCTGCCGGCGCGACCAGCGAGGAGTGAAATGCGTGAGAAACGCGCAAGAACGTAGTGCGCAGTCCGCGCGCTTCAGCGCGACGCGCTACTTTACTGATCTCGATCGCTTCGCCCGAAAGAACCGTTTGCACCGGCGAATTAAGACCCGCTATCACCACGCCTTCGCCGTTCAGAACTTCTTCCACCACTTGCCTGTTTGCTGCCACGCTCAGCATCGCGCCCGTTGGACCTTCGACTTCCGCCATCGCGCGACCACGCGCACGGGCGATGCGCAGCAGTGACGACTCGTCGAGAGATCCGGCCCAGTGCAGCGCGGTGAACTCGCCGAGACTGTGGCCGACTCCGGCCTGTGCGGCTATTCCTAATCTGGAAAGGACGCGCAGGGCCGCGACTGACGACGCAACGATCGCCGGTTGGGCCACGTCAGTCGAAACACCATCACCGCGCCACTCCCGCTGCGTGTAGGAATAAAGGTCTTCGAGGAAATTGAACCGACGATGCCAGGCTCCGCCGTCCTTGTATGAAGGCGAGCCCTGTCCCGGAAACAGAAAGCCGATCCGCGGTGACGATCGCACACCATTGGCGCCGCTGAAAAAGATTCCGCCGGGCGGATCGATCAACCGCTCCACGTCGCCGCGTGCACGCGCTCTCAGCGTTTCAAGCCGGCTCGACAGTTCGGCCGGAGTTGACGCTACCACCGCGGCACGGACGGCGAGTGGACGAAGCGTCTCCGACAGACGTGACGCGAGATCCGTCAACTCGCTACGCGAGAGACGCTCGGCATACGCCAGCACACGCTCGATTTGATTGTCGAGTTGATCCACATCATGGGCACTGAAGAGAAACGGCTCGGCATCCTGCGCAGATGTGAGTAGTGCGCGTTCTTTCGACGTGACCGACTGGCGGCGTTCGACGTCAGTGGCTTCGAGAGTCACGTGCGTGTTGATACCGCCGAAACCCATCGCGCTGACGCCCGCACGTAAAGTCGTGTCGTTTGAAAACAACTCGCCCTGTTTGAGAGCACGGAGCGCAGATCCCTCAGCCTTCAGTTCTTCGTGCGGCTCCTCACAGCCAACTGTTGGCGGTAGAATCTGCGCCCCGAGCGCCTTGACCGCTTTGATCAAACCGGCAACGCCGGCCGCGGCCTTTGTATGTCCGATGATGGCTTTGACTGAACTCACGACGGCTTTCGCTTCCACTGCGCTTACGTTCGATGTCGTGTCGCGTCGCGCGCGCGCCAGCGCTTGAAGCTCAGTCGCATCACCGACCGCTGTGCCCGTGCCATGTCCTTCGAAGTACGCGACCGTGTCCGCGCCGTAGCCTGCGCGTGCGTAAGCACGTCGCAACGCGATCAGCTGCCCCTCGACCTCGGGGCGAGTGATGCCGCCGCTCCCATCTGAGGACACGCCCCAACCGCGTATCACGGCGTAGACTCGCATTCGTTTCGCGAGCGCGTCCTCGTGGCGCATCAGGACGATCAATCCGCAGCCCTCACCGGGCCAGAAACCTGCCGAGCGCGCGTCATAAACCCGCATTGCGTCGCCAGCGAGTGCGCCGGTCTTGGCGAAACCCACGAGCTCAAATGGATCAGTGCTCAGATCAACACCGCCGGCGATAGCTACTTCCAGATCGCCGACCGCCAGCGACGAGCACGCGTTGATGACGGCGAGCAGCGAAGACGCGCACGCTCCGTCGACTGTGTAGCCGCCGCCTTTGAGATCGAAGTGGTTACAGACACGCCCGGCAATCGTGTTGGATAAACCGCCCGCGAGTGTCTCCGCGCTGACCGGCGGAAACGGTTGTTTGTAAAGTGCCTCCATCTGCGCGAGTAGCTCACGCCGGCGCTCCGGCGGACACGTATCTTCTTCGAGCACCTTTTTCACGACGCGCCGCACGTACGGCCAGCGCAGTCGCAACGTGTTTGCGCGGGAAAACTCTCCCGTCAGCGTGTTGCCCACAAACACGCCCGTCGCTTCACGCGGCAATCCTTCACCTTCCGGAAACCCGGCGTCTTCAAGCGCAGCGGCAGCAACATCCAGGGTTAGCCAATGCGCTGGATCCGCCGCGCGATATGTCGCGCCGGGCACACGGAAACGCGCGCGGTCAAACTCGTAACCCTCGATGAAGGCTCCCTGTGTCGAGTAAGTTCGATCGGGACTTTCGCGGTCCGAAGACAAGTAGTCGTTGAGACTCAGTCGTTCAGCCGGAATGCGTCTGAAAGCGCGCCGTTGCGCGAGCGCATTTTCCCAGAGTTCGTCGGGCGAACGCGCGTCCGGATAGCGACACGCCATGCCGACGATGGCAATTGCTTGAGCCATCTCATGCCTCCCTCACCATCGCAGAAGCCGTTGACGGTGTCCTCAACGCCGCTGGTCCAGCGACGACGTCCATCCCTTCACGCTGCTCGCGCTTGAGCCACCTACATGCGTACATCCACATCCCGCGGAAAGCGCAGACGATTGTCAG
>DASUOZ010000518.1:0-2131 GCA_036276375.1 Pyrinomonadaceae bacterium
GTGCCGTTGCATCACGACGAAGGTGTCAACGGCAATTTTCTCGTGCGGCTCGTGCGCGAGGGGGTCTATGTATACGACCCGACCAACTATCACGGGCCGACTCTCTACTATTTCGCCGCGTTCTTCCCGTGGGTCGTGCGAGTTCTTTTCGGCAAGGCGGCGATGGAGAACTACGGCCTGACGACTGTCGCCATTCGCATGGTGCCGGCGCTTTTCGGGTTGGGCACAATCGGATTGATCTTTTTGCTGCGTCGCTGGCTCGGCACAATCGCCACGTTAAGCGCGGGTCTGCTGTTGGCTCTCTCGCCGGGCGCCGTCTACCTGTCGCGCTACTTCATTCACGAAACGCATTTTGTTTTCTTTACGCTAGCGATCGTCGTGTCGTGTCTGTACGTTTACGAATACCGGAACGCGTTCTATTTGATACCCGCGGCTGCGTCGGCGGCGCTGCTCTTTGCGACAAAAGAAACCGCGATGATCTCGGTGGGCGTGCTGATCATTGCTTTTGCCCTCACGATTTTATACGGGTATTTGCGTCGCGGCAGGGTTGTCGAGCGAAGAGTGAAAGGCCGGTCTGAACCCGAGACGTGGTCGCTCGGCGGGTTTGTCGCTCAGCTTGGCGGGCCGGTAATCGCCGGCCTGTGCGTCGTGCTCGCGTTGGCTACTTTGGTAGGGTTGTACGTTCTTTTCTATTCGTCGTTTTTTACGAACTCGAAAGGTATCTCCGATTCGTTCGCGACGTTTGCCGTTTGGAGCAAAACGGGATCGAAGGATCACGTTCACCCGATTTACACCTACATTGTTTGGTTGCTCAGACGCGAAGGGGCGCTGCTGTTTTTGGGCGCTCTCGGCGCGCTGTTCGTCGTGCTGAAGCCGAAGAACGCGTTCGCGCTGTTCGCGGCACTCTGGGCTTTCGGTGTAATCGCCGCTTACTCGCTCATTCCGTATAAAACGCCGTGGCTCATGCTGAACTTCGTCGTGCCGCTTGCGCTGATCGCCGGTTACGCGGTGCAGTCGATCTACGAGTTGGAGCAACGCCAGTGGCGCGTGACGGGAATCGTGCTGATCGGAGCTCTGTCAGTTTCCACTTATCAAACGATTGACCTCAACTTCATCAACTACGACAACGACAATGCCGGTTACGTATACGTCTATGCTCACACGACGCGCGGAATGCTTGATCTCGTTAAAGAGATCGACCGCATTGGAAAGGAGCGACAAGGCAGTCAGACCGGAATCACGATCGTCAGTCCGGATTACTGGCCGTTGCCGTGGTACTTGCGCAAATACACTCGCGTCGGTTACTACGGCACGCTCGCGCCGTCAACGGAGCCGATGATCATCGCCAACGAGGTCCAGCAACCCGAGATCGAGGCAAATTTCCGCGACCAGTATCAGCAGGTTCGGTCCAGAAAGGGCGACGGCAGTTTTGAGTTACGGCCGGGGGTCAGACTGCTGTTGTACGAGCGTCGAAAGGATGTCATGAGGGTCGATCCGCCGGCGATCAGACGCCGCTAAACCTTAAGCGGCGCCGTTAAGTGTGTTCCCACTTCAATAACCCGTAATCACTTTAAGTTGTGGTTGACATTCTAAGCGTGCGCCACTTATAGTGGCTCACCCGTACGAATACCTCTCGCCGCCCGGCCATCAGGCGCAGAGGCTGGCCCAAAACAGAGCCTTGTACCAGTAAATGTTCAAACTCCAACGTCTGGAAATCACCGGTTTTAAATCCTTCGCCGACTACACCGAAATAATCTTCACAGGAGATGGAATCACCGCCATCGTTGGCCCAAACGGCTGCGGCAAGAGCAACGTAGCTGACGCGATCGCGTGGGTGTTGGGCGAGCAGCGCGTTAAGCACCTGCGTGGCGGCGAAATGAAAGACGTTATCTTTCAGGGCGCGCGCAATCGTCCGCCGAGTGGCATGGCGGAAGTGGTGATGCACCTCGTGCGCGACGAAGTCCTCGAAGCCGAGCCGGACATTGAAGATATAGATTCGACCCTCGAGAAGATCGATGATCGACTTGTCAATATCGACGAGATTCTGCCGCAAGAACAAACTGCGACGGCAGAAGCAACAACCGAAGAAGTAGCAACCGAAGCAGCGTCGAACGAAAGCGTACCGGTTGAA
>DASUOZ010000519.1:0-14793 GCA_036276375.1 Pyrinomonadaceae bacterium
TCAAGCCCCTCACGCGTGTTCAGCGACAGGAGTTCCTTAACGACAATGCGACGAATGCTGTCCCTCCCAAGCGCGCGAAAACTCACCACGCGATCAATGCGGTTGTAAAACTCCGGACGGAAGAAGGTTTGCGCCGCGCGGTCGTACGTCGAAGCGGCCGCTGCGAGTTGCAAACTAAAGCCGGGAGGGTCGGTACTGGTGGCGCCCAGGTTTGACGTCATAACCAGAACGGCACTGCGAAAATACGTCGTGCGTCCGAGTCGATCAGTCAGACGGCCCTCGTCAAAGACGCTCAACAGCACGTCAAACACTCCTTCATGCGCCTTTTCCATTTCGTCGAACAAGACTACGGCAAAAGGCTGCCGGCGCAGGCGGTTAATAAACTCGCTTGCTTCACCGGACGAACGTGACACCAAACGTTCGGCACTTCCCGGCGAAGAGTATTCGCTCATATCCAAACGCACGAAGCGTTCGGAGTCTTCCGCTGCGCCGAACAGAAAACGCGCCAGCGATCGCGCCAGTTCCGTCTTACCCACTCCCGTTGGACCAGTGAAGAACAACACGCTCAACGGTCTCAACGGATCGTTTAGTCCGGCTTTAAAGGTCAAGACTGTGCTGGTTGCTGCCTGACATGCTTCGTCCTGGCCGATCACTTCACTCTCAAAAAACGCGCGCACGTCGCCTTCCTGTAGCGCCACTTCATCGCGCAAGAAGAGTTCAGGCAAGCCGCTGAGTTTCACAAACGAATCGATGATCACGTCGTTCGTGATCTCAGCGCGGTGCTTCGTTTTCACCTCTTCGTAAAGACGCGAAGTGAAGTTCACCGTCTTTCCGGGAAACGCCTCGTAAGGCAGAAAGCGTTGGAATAGACGGTAGATCAATCGACGCCCGTCGTTGTCGATCCGTGCCGGATGGTTGCGTTCGATAGCGGCACAATACGCTTGCAGGGTCGCGAGCGCTTCAGCCTGATTAAAAGACGGCACCTGAAAAATCCGAAATGCGTCCGCGAAACCCGGTAACAATCTACGACAGGCGTCCAGACCTTCAGGTGTCGTTTCGCTGACTACTCGCAGTTCTCCACGTTCAATGAAAGGCAACAGAAACGACGCGATGCTGGTGTTGCTGGATGTGCCACCAGTACGTACCAACTCCAGCAGGTCTTCGAAGGCGATCACGCCTTCAATTCGCCTCAGATCTTCGATTAAGCGTTCACAACGTTCTTCCCACTGACCCAGATATTTCATGCCTGCGATCAGCCTTGCCGCACTCGACGTCCAGAAGCGCGGAATCCGGTTCGACTCCTCATTCGAAGTCTCCGTAGCCCGCGTCCGTTTATCGCGCTCAACTTCGCGGACAGCGTCGACCAGAATCGCAGTCTTACCGACGCCGACCTCTCCCACCAGCAGTACGTTTGCCCGTTCGGCGATGAGCATCCGAGCCAACTGATTGACTTGTCGCTCGCGACCGTAAGCGCGGGAAAAACTGCGCCGCATTTGTTCGGAGTTGATAGGGTCCGCTACCAGCTTCAGAACCGGAAGCTGGGTAGAGCTTTGCGCCGCGGACGCGGAACGTTTCCCTCCGGAAACCGCGATCTCTTCCAACCAGAGTCGTTTGGGAAACAGGTAGCGCGACAACTGCTGAGGCGTATGTCCTTTTAATGCTTCCTGCACATAAGTCGTGACTAAGCCCCGCAACGCAGTCGATTCGTAGTAGTAAAACTGTAGACCAAGCATTGGCAGCGCGCAGACGAGCATCCCGCTTTCCTGGCGCCCGTGCACCGCTGCCACGCGCAGCGGAACCGACTCCTCACACGGATACACGCGTCCCTTCACGTGGTACTCGGGACGTACCTCTACTCGCCACTCGGTTATGCGTGGATCAAGAAAGTCGGCGGCGCTGCGCCACGGTTCATGTGCGAACGACCAAACAAGATATTCTTTGAGCTGGACCATGGCGTCGCGCGCAGTTAGACCAAAGCCTGCCAACAGCGACCCGACGTTCTCCTCGTCGTCGATAAGTCGCGCCGAGAAACTTCCCGTCCAATCCTCCCAAACTAAAACCGGAAACCGATGCATCAGTGTGACTCGTGTGAAATCAAATCGTCGAACTCAGAAGGCAAGGGCAGGGCCGAAAGCACAAACGCCCGCAGCTCGGCGCTACTGACTCTACCATTGGCAAGTAAGCGCGAACGCAGATCGAGCGCCGATTCAAACTCGGAATATATGCGAATAACCGGGAGCGGCTCGAGCTGATCGAAGTCAGGCGCGTAATCATGAGCACTTACCTGGCGCGCGCTAACGATGATGGGAATGTTTCCCTCACTACTCGAAACGAAGAGGTGCGTACCCGCGTCAAGCAGAGCGAGTCGAGCGGCCAGAGCGCCCTCGAGCAAAAGAGTTTCCGTGTTCCGGAAGGGGCCGACTTCGGGCGCGGAGCGCTGATGTTTGATCGGTTGGCATCCGAACTCTCGCTCAAAAAGCAGGTGATAGAGCTCTCGTAAACGCTTACAGGTTTGCCGTCCCTGATCGTCAAAGCAGGAGATCGTTAGGAGCGTTTTTGTGTTATCCGAGTCTGATGCGAGAGTTGAGGCCATCAACGACAGCAACGAAGTTTCCCGAACCAGACTCTGAAGATAGTCGTCGAGATCATCACCGAAGCCAGTACTACTCTGCTTCAACTCGAGCAGCAGAGTCTGCAGATCCTGACCAAGCATTGTGTCGTCAAATGTTGGCGCGTTGTGCAGTTTGGCAAGTTGACGTTTGGACGGCTTCAACGAACTGGCGCCGGCACGTCGTGGCGCGGCGAGACGTTTGTCCGCTCCGTTTACCATTCGCACAACGCGCCGCAGTTGCGCGCGAAACTGAAATTGCTGTAGTTGCGTTCCTAAGCCGGTTCTGCCGTCGCCGATGACGATCTCACCATGTGGCAGCAAATCGTGTGTCTCGCGTTCAACGCGATCCAATACGTCGTCCACCTGGTCCAGAATCCGAGCGCTATTCGATACAGCGAGTCTCAGCAGAGGCGCGGAGTCGTCGCCGACGACCCTCAGCGGGTGAACGTCCACGTCGATTTTGCCATCCTTCGCGCGCAGGAAAATTATCAGTGACTCTTCCGGAGTCGTCGCTGAGAGTTGCGCGGCTATCGGCACGGTGACCTGTCGTTCGAGAACGCGCTTCAGAGCACGAGCGCCCAATTGCGGGTGATAGCCGGCGTCAACCAGCAGATTGAGCGCCTCCTCTGCGACGATCAGTTTCACTCCGCGATTCACCAAACCGTCGCGCCGAAAAACACTCGCGATCAACTGGCGCGCGATACTCTGCACGTCTTCGCGTCGCAAACGTTCGAATGGCACCACTCTCGTCAGCCGGTTGAAAAACTCCGGCTTGAAGAAACGCTCCGCGGCTTGCCGGTAAACAGACGCGTCGCTCTGATTCGTTTGACGGAAACCGAGTTCACCGGCCGCTTCACGCGCGCCCAGGTTAGACGTGAGAATGATGATTGTGTTTGAGAAGTCGACCAGTTGTCCGCGAGCATCCGTCAGCCGAGCGTCTCCCATAACACCGAGCAGCAGATCGAAAACGGCAGGATGCGCTTTCTCGATCTCGTCAAACAACACTACGGCGAACGGCTGCCGGCGCACCGCACTCGTTAAGAGTCCTTCCGGCTCAGCGAAAGTGCCGGTAAGTCGTGCGACCGAGTAGTAGCTACCAAACTCGTTCATGTCAAAACGCAGGATCTTGTCTCTATTTCCGAACAGGTAGTTTGCGAGGGATCGTGCACACTGGGTCTTGCCGACTCCGGTTGGTCCAAGAAACAGGAACGAAGAAATCGGCCGGTCCGCGTCGTTCAATCGTGCTTTCGCGATCGTCACTGCATCCGCGCAAGCAGCCACGGCCGCTTTTTGCCCGACCACTTCACTCGCGAGGGCTTGCACGACATCCGCATGGTCCAATTGCGTGTGGTCGTCGAGAAACTGAACACTCAATCCACTGCGTGCGGAAAACTCCTGCAAGGCGTTCTCGCGCACGATGTCGGCTTCCTTGTGTTTTGCGGCAAGGACCTGAAGCAGCGCGGCTGCTTTTCCCGGAAAAGCGGCGTCAGAGACATAACGGCGCGTTAAGTCGACGACCGTGGGCAAGACCTCTGCCTGGAAACGGCTACCATGTTGTCTTTCCAATGTGCGACGGTAATCGAGCAACGTGCGAATCGTCTGGTCTTCATTGGGTTCATCAATACGCAGTATCTCGAAGAGATCCACAAAGCTGCGATCCAGCTCCTGCAAGACACGCAATCCTTCCGGAGTCACTTCCGCCAGGACACGTACGTCACGACGTTCGATGTAGGGTTTGAGCACGTGAGCAACGCTCAATTGCGAGGAACTGGTGCGGCCTGAGTAGAACAGACCAACCAGATCGTCGAAATAAAGTGTATGGCGTTTCTGCTTCGCCTCTTTAAGAATGGCGAGCAGCCGACCTTCCCATTGGCCCACGAACGACATGCCGGAGATCAAACGCTGCGGTGAGATCAACCAGACTTCACCCGCCAGATCGGCAATACTCCCGCCGCGGCCAAGTTGCATGCTCTTGTCCGATGCACGACGTCGATCGAGCCGGCGGCGCACGAACTCGTGGATCACTGCTGTTTTTCCAACGAGACGTTTGCCAACGAGCAACACCGGCCGCAGATCGCGGGCGCCCGAGAGTTCTGTGAGTTCGTCAACTTCTCGATCGCGGTGCACTGCGTGGGCCAAATCGTCCGGATACAGAGCATGCAACGAACGGCCGACGCGCTCCAGTTCTTCTGATCCTTGCAGGGCTTCGACTGCACCGAGGAAAGCAAATAATGTTTCGACTGTTGGCGTGTAAAGCTTCGGTATATCAACGGCGACTTCCAACGTCGAGATCCAGGCTCTTCCGAAAAGAGCCTGAACGTCGGGCTGAACAGCTTCAACGCCGAAACGACGTTCAAGGGCGCGATAGTATTTGGTGAACGCTTCCTGTGCGCGATCACGAAGCGTTTCGCCTCGTCGAATCTCGATCCAAAGCTGAGGTACATCCGGCGTCCACGCGAAGCGCCGGCCAAACGCCGGTAGCGTAATGAAAAGGTGTCGCAAGTTAAACCGACGCTTGCCTATCTTCAGGGGAAATTCCAACACCTTCTCATCGAACTCCGGGTAGAAACTGTACGCGGCCAACTCCTCATGGCGCGCGCCGTTAGAAAGCCGGCGAAACTCACGTCGCAATTCACGCCCCAGCCTCGCCATCGCTTGCTGCAAGCTTTCGTCCTGTTCAACCGGCGCACTGAAGAAAAGCGGTCGAATAGAAAGCCGTCGCAATTTTCCGAAATCGGTGTGACGCGGTGGTTCTTCCTGAATGTAGACGGGGACGTTGATGTTCATTCGTCGATCAAATTTTTAGCAGCGCGCTGATGCGACTCTTCGAGAAATGCCTGAAGCATTTCGATTAGGTCGTTGCGCCACTCGCGTCGCTGTGCGAGTAGGTGGTCTTCGATGTAGCCCTCCGAGCGCTGGTAGGTCCGGCGGCACTCACCATAGTTGACGGGGCTAATCGAGCCACGCCGTGCCAGCGTGGTCAGCGCAACGTAGTTTTTCGCTTCAACATCGCTGGTATGCACGAGCAGTCTGTCCGTAGTCTTCTCATAAATGAAGGCGTGTAGACCGTGCTCCGTCTCATAGATTGGAAAAGCACTCTTTCCTGAAATCGCGAGGACGACTCCAGTTGTCGTGTTAGGCGTCTGAGATAGAAACTCCGAAGGTCTCACTTCGAGAAGCGTAACTTTTCGATCAAACATTTTGATGATTTTGGATTGTTCTTCTTCTTTCTCCTGTTCCTCGTCCTCGACCTCGTCTTCGTCTGCTTTGCGTTTGCGCGAGCGTCGTTGGTTTGCTTCCTCCTCCAGCTCAAGCAACTCTGGAGGTATGTTCGTTGTGTAGTGCCAAACGGCCACGGTCATAGCCGCAGCCTTCGCCGCCTTGTAGTAAGCGCGTGATAATTCAAAGAGCGCGCGATTGTTTTCACTGAAAACTCCCAACGTGATCCGATCGGGTTGTGCATAACGGAAGTCGAGTAGTTGGCGTAATAAAACATTCAACTCCGCTTCGAGCTGATCGATCGTCATCGTCGACTCACTCTTAACAGCCGCACTGGCCGCCTGATAAAGCATGAGCAACGCCTGATCCTCTGCTTTGGCTGTTTCCTCCAGCAACGTTGCGAGCCTTTCAGCCTTATTACGATACTGAGGCAACTTTGCGAGTAGGGCCGACTGCCAGGGATACTGCGATTCATAGCGGCCTTTCGCCGTCTTCTTAGTCAACTTCTGACGTCGTGCTGCCTTCGCGATCCGCCGTTCGATCTCCGTGAGCCTCCAGATGGTGTTGCGCAGCTCGAGTACGACTGAACTTCGATCCAGGCGTACGATTCGCCGCCGCAACTCTCCCAAACGCTGAGCCCGAATCGCAATGGCGGTGTTTTTGTCACTCGAGCGAACGGTGGCCGTGATTTGTTCCGAAACGTTGACGCAGATCCGCCCGCGGTCGATGAATACATCGGCCCGTAGGAGCTTTCTCTGCTTGTCGGCGATTTGCCGGTTTAACTGCATTGCGAGTGGTGATAAGAGTTCCCGCTCAATGAGCCGCTTAAGCGTGCGCGCTCCGTAGCGGGTGTCGTATCCACGTCTTGCCAGATCCGCAATTGCTTCCGGCGACACGTCCAGGACGACACCTCGTAATCGCAACCCGTTACGCTCTTCGATCAACCTGATTTCGCGTTCGGTGATGCGCTCGACTGTGTCGCGGTCCAGCGGCAGAAACGGCACGATATGATCGATTCGATTGAAAATCTCGGGCCGCAAAAACTCCTGCACCGCACGAGTGAAGTGTCGTTCGGCCTTTCGACTTTCTGATGCAAACCGCTGGTCACGGCCTTCTGTCTCGAATCCAGCCTGGGAACGCCGGAAACGCTGCGCGCCGAGATTCGACGTCATGACGATTATTGAATTCGTGAAATCAGCGAGGCGCCCGCGACCGTCCGTGAGCCGTCCATCACCGAGCATCTGTAACAACAGGTCGAAAAAGGACGAATCAGCTTTTTCAAACTCGTCGAAGAGCAGTACTGAAAACGGTTGCTCGCGGATGCGCGCCGTCAACGTTCCTTCGTCGCCGGTGACGCCGCCGACAAGACGAGTCACAGCCAGCGGGTCGGCGTATTCACTCATGTCAAAGCGCGCCATTCGTCGTTCGTCACCGAAGAAGAATCGCGCCAGAGATTTAGCGAGCTCCGTTTTCCCCGTACCGGTTGGACCAATGAAGAGAAGTGATGCTATTGGCCTGCGCGGACGCGTCAGGCCGGCTCGGGTGGTCGCCAGCAGTTCAACGATCAACTTCACCGCCGCGCTTTGCCCAATCACACGCTCTTGAAACCACCTGGTTGTCTCGGCGACGTCGAAGCTTATCTCGTCATCAAGCAGGAAAAGCGGCAAGCCTGTTTCTTTGGCGAAGGCGGTAGTAACGTCAGCGACGGTGATCGGCGGCGCCTGCTCGTCAAAACGATAATTCTTTTGCAGCAGACCGAGTAAAAAGCGAAGCGGCCTTGCCGGATACGCTGAGTACCCCGCGTAGCGACGATGTAGACGGTCCAGCCGTTCCAACGCTGCTTCGGAAATCGGCGGGCCTGCGGGTGGTTTGAGCAAATGCCGAACTAATCGACGTCGATCTTCGGCTGAGGCCTTCAAATCAGCACGGCTCATGGCAAACTCGTGCAGGATTTTCCGGCTTGCCTTCGGAGTTGGCTCTTCAACAGTCAACTGACGCAGGACCGTCAGAATCGCGGGATCCTCACGTTCTATCAACGGCAGTTGTTCGGGTGTGCATTCGAGAACCGCGAGCGCCTGGCCGCGGGCAAACCGCTGACGGAAAAAGTGGGCCAGGCCTTGCGCGTTGTGCTCGCTCTTACCCGTATCCATCAACTCAACGAGATTTCCGAAGTGCACGATTGCGCCAGTTTTTTCCGCGTCTAGCCAAAACGCCTCACAACGTTCCTGCCACATCCCATAACCCGTCATGCCCGCGACGAGCCGAGCCCCACTGGTGGCCCAGAAAGGAGTCGCAGCAAAACCGAATTCGGATCGCCTTCGCACCAACTCGTGAAAGAGCGCGGTTTTCCCGACGCCGGCCTTGCCCACCAGTAGAACACTGCGGGCGCTCTTGCCTTTGAGAGCATCGGCAAGCTCCGTCAGCTTTTCATCTACTTCGAAAGCGCGCTTGAGTCGCTGAGTGACGAGATCGATGCCGCTTTCTTCAAGCGCAGATTTTTTCTGTTCGGCGACACCTGACGCCGCCATCACCTGTTTCGGGGTTCGAATGTTAGCTGTGGCAGATACTCTTGAAACCGTGAGCCCGCGGGTCCGTTGAAGCAGCAGGAGCTCTTTGAAATCGACCAAAACTCCCTGCCGCTGTAACTCGGCACGCGCGTGCCGTTCGAGCAAGGAGTCTTCTGCATTTCCCGGCTGCAATTCACTGAGTTTTGTACTAATGACCTCGATGCCAAGCGCCGGGATGAAGGCAATGTGGACAGATTCATCCAGGCTCCATCTCACGACGTCAAAGCGGAGCTCAATCGCTTCCCGCCAGGTTGAAACGGGCTGAGGTTCGAGACGTAGCTTTAGTTCAAACGTCTCAATGTCCGTTGGAGTCAATCGCGACGAGACGCGGGCGAGGCGTTCTTTCTCGAGAATCTGGATTGCGTTGTCGACGAGAGATCTTTCCAGTGCCTTCGGCGTGGTTCCGAGGCGCGATACCTCCGGGTAAAGCAGAGCCTCGGCAAGAAAAATATCGTCATCGAGGTACCTCAGGAGAACTGCGAGGTCAATCTCATGGGCAGGCATAACGTGAGTATAACCTCCCGCGGACTACCCGCCTTGCACGAAAATGGGATCGGGCAGTCTCACTTCTGAAAATCAAAATCGCCCTTCACTCACCGTCACCCGCAAATTAACGAGCAAAAGTTTACCTGCCGCCACGGCACGGTGGCTGCATCGTCCGTAGCGCGCTGCTCTGGCAAACGAAACGAAATCTCGTAACTGAACCTGAATTTTTAACAAGTGGTGAACTCCCGTGATATCCCTGCACACTCCATCCGCACTCACACCCCCAATTCATAACCCGGTCGCCGCGCGCACACTGATCGCCGACGACGACGCAGACATCCTCACGGCTCTGCGTCTTCTGCTCGCAAACAGAGGTTACGAACTGGAGACGGTCCAGTCGCCGGCCGCACTGTTAGCGGCCATCGAGAGGTCGCAGTTTGACGTCGTGCTGATGGACCTTAACTACGCGCGCGATACGACCAGCGGACGCGAAGGAATTGATCTCATCACCCGCGTCCACGCACTCGATCCGGCGCTGCCGATCGTGGTGATGACGGGCTGGGGCACAGTTGATCTGGCCGTGGAAGCCATGCGACGCGGCGTTCGTGATTTCGTGCAGAAGCCCTGGGAAAACTCACGCCTGCTGCAAACACTGGACAAGCAAGTTAAGCACGCACGCGCACGCCGCAACGCCCAGGTTCGACTCGCTGAAACGCGAAAGTCGGAGGCGCAACTCAAACGCGAGTTAATCGAAGCGCGCGAGCTCCAGGAAAACCTGCTCGCAAACACAACGTCTGCAATCAACGGTCTTGACGTCGCTGCCCAATGGCAACCAGCGACAACCGTCGGTGGTGATTACATCGCGGCTTTCAACCTCGACGACGATCACGCCGCGTTGTGTGTTGCGGACGTGGTCGGCAAAGGACTGCCGGCGGCGTTGTTGATGTCAAACTTCCAGGCGGCGTTGAAGTCTCTTGCCGCCGAGCACCCTTCGCCGGCTGACGTCAGCAAGCGTCTCAACGATCTGCTCTACGCAAACATTCCGCTGCACAAGTTCATCACCGCGTTCTACGCAGTCGTGAACATTCCCGAGCGCACGATGACGTTCACGAATGCGGGTCACAATCCGCCGTTGCTCGTGCGCGCAGGCGGCGAGTGTGTTCGACTCGAAGCAGGCGGAAGCGTTCTCGGCGCGTTTCCAAACGCATGTTTCTCGGAAGCACAGATCCAACTGCATCAAGGCGATCGACTGCTGCTCTTCACCGATGGTCTAACGGAGGCCCTCGACGCGTCCGGCGAACAGTTTGGCGACGAGCTTTTGATCGACATACTGCGCGAACAGCGAACCCAAAGCCCGGAAAATCTGAAAGAAATGCTTTTTACCGTAGTCGGGGAATTCTGCGGCAACACTTTTCGCGACGACGCCGCGCTGATGGTTATCGGCATTGACTGAGCGAATAGTATTCGCCACAGACGAACACGGGTCCGTGCTAGTCCGTGGCCCAGACTGCGCCGACTCCGGCGTCGAAAAGCTTCTTATTAAATGCCGGAAGGTCGCGATTCAGAATCTCGTCCGCGCGAGCTTTCAACGTGGCCCACTGCGCGTTCAGTTCGCGCATGCGATCCAGCGAAGGTTGGTTCACGCGCGGAATGTCGCTCTCCGTCGCGTTGATCATGAACAGATAATTCGCGGTGAACTTGTTCGGGAAGTTTTCCACGTCGTCATAAGCCTTCGACTTGCGCTGGACCATGTCTTCGTCCCAGGCCTTCATCTTCTTCAACAGCGCGTTGCCGTCTGTCTTAATCGCCGCGTACTTTTCACCTGCGGGCAAAGACCCGAGCAGCGACTCCAACTGTTTCTGCTTTTCAAACAGGCTGTTCACCAGCCGGTGCATCGTCGTCAGCTCCGCTTCCATGCCCGACATCGTGCGGTGATACTCAGCGTAGGTCGCCGCGTCCGTTGGGTACAGCGGATTCGCCAGGATCTCAGTCTCGGTCGACAACGTCTGGCCCGGCGTTTTCAGCGTGATGCTGTACTTGCCCGGTATCGCTTTGTGGCCGTTGAAGCCGCCTTCGATTCGCACGTGCGGAACGCCCACCATCGACGCGTAACGCATGTCCCACACAATCCGGTTCAGCCCTTTCGTCTTCGTCAGCGTCGGGTTTGGTCTTGGACCAGCTTCGTAACGAATGAACTTCTCGTCAGCTTTTGAAGAGAAACTGCGCACGAGATTGCCCGCGGCGTCTTTAATCTCCATCGTGATCTCGTCGTCTTTTTTGATCTCGGGCAGTTGGTAGTAAATAACCACGCCGGTCGCGGGATTCACGCCTCGGAAAGTGTTCGCGCCAGTGAATTCGTCGCTCGTCTGGTCCAACTCGCTGCCGCCATTAGCGAGGTACGCGTTGTCAGGCCGATAAAGCGCAAACGAGTTAACGTTGCCTTTGTACTGGCGAATCACACTCAGGTCGTCGAGGATCCAGAACGACCTTCCGGACGTCGCCGCAATCAGGTTTCCTTTGTGAACGCGGAGATCCGTGATCGGCGTGATCGGCAGGTTCAACTGAAACGGCGACCAGTCTTTTCCGCCATTCGACGAAATGAAAACGCCGAGCTCCGTGCCGGCAAACAACAAATCGCGGCGCACGTCGTCTTCGCGCACCACGCGTGTAAACGCATTGCGCGGAATGCCGTTGTCGATCCTGGTCCAGGAGTTGCCGTAATCAGTGCTCTTGTAGAGACCGGGCGTGTGGTCGTTGAACTTGTAACGCGTGGTGGCGATGTAAACAGTCGCCTTGTCATGCGGCGAAACCTCGATCGCGTTGACCAAACACTCGGCGAGACCTTGCGGAGTCACGTTTTTCCAGTTTGCGCCGCCGTCGCGCGTCAGATAAACAAGCCCATCATCGCTGCCTGTATAAATCACGCCTTTTTCGTGCGGCGACTCCATCACGTAAGCCAACGTGCCATAGTTTTCCGCGCCCACGGCTTCATTCGTGTATGGGCCACCGCCTTTGCCCTGTTTCTCTTTTTCATTGCGCGTGAGGTCAGGCGAGATTTCTTTCCACGTCCGGCCCATGTCGGTTGTTTTCAAGAGGTACTGGGCCGCGTGATAGAAAACGTTCGGCTCGTGTTTGCTCCAGATGATCGGCGCGTTCCAGTTGTACCGATACTTGATGTCCTTCGCGTCCATGCCGAGGTACTGAATTGGCGCGGCCATCACACTGGTACCGGCGCTGGCCTTCACGTCCAGCACTTCGATCGTCCCCTGATAACTGCCGCCCATCACATACTTCGGATCGTCGGGATTGAAAGCCAGAAACGCACTCTCGCCGCCGGCCGAATAGGTCCAACTCGACGTACCGATGCCGCCGCCGCCCAACTCGCGGCTCGCAATCGACACAGACGTGTTGTCCTGCTGCCCGCCGTAAATGCGATACGGAAATTGGTTGTCGACGTTGATCCGATAAAACTGCGCGGTGGGCATGTTGCTTTGCGTGCTCCAGATCTTTCCGCCGTTGAACGTGATTGCGGAGCCCCCATCGTTGGAGATGATCATGTTGCTCGGATCGTCGGGATTGATCCACAAGTCGTGGAAATCGCCGTGTGTGCCCGTAAGCGTTTCCCACGTCTTGCCCGCGTCACGCGAACGCAGCGCTGGAGCGCTCAGCACGTAGATCGTGTTTTCGTCTTTGGGATCGATGAAGAGCTCGATGTAATACCACGCGCGTTGGACCAAACGATGGTCGTTGGTGATGCGGCTCCATTTCTTGCCGCCGTTGGTTGAGACAAACAGCCCGCCCGCTTCCTTGTCAGAATCGCTCTCGATCAGCGCGTAAACTTTTTCCGGATTTGAACGGCTCACTGCGATCGCCATCTTGCCGAGTTCTTCGGGCAATCCGTCCTGCAATCGTTCCCACGTGTCGCCGCTGTCGGTTGATTTATAAAGCCCGCTGCCCGGGCCACCGCTGATTACTTTCCACGGCAAACGCCCGTGCTCCCACAGCGCCGCGTACAAAATGCGCGGATTTGTCATGTCCAGCGACAGTTCCGAAGCGCCTGTCTTGTCGTCAACAAACAAAACGTTCTTCCAGGTGGCGCCGCCGTCGACAGACTTGAACACGCCGCGTTGCGCCGACTTGCTGTACAACGCGCCCTGCGCCGCGACCCACACGATGTTCGGATCCTTCGGATGAACGATGACGCGCGAGATGTGCTGCGACAGTTCCAGGCCGACTCGTTTCCACGTCTTGCCGGCGTCGGTTGATTTGTAGACGCCGTCGCCGTGATGCGTCATCACTCCGCGCACCGCGTGCTCGCCCATGCCCACGTAAACGACGTTTGGATCGCTCTCAGCCACGGCGATCGCGCCGACAGAACCCGTTTTGAAAAACCCGTCGGAGATGTTTCGCCAACTAAGCCCCATGTCGTCAGTCTTCCAAAGACCGCCGCCGGTGGTTCCCATGTAATAGGTCTTCGGATCGCCGACCACGCCGGTGCCCGCGACGGAACGCCCGCCGCGAAACGGACCGATCGAACGCCACTTAACGGGTTTGAAAATGCTGTTGTAATCAGTGGCGCTCTGTTGCGCCTGGGCGGCTAGCGGGGTGACACAAAAACACAAAACAAGCACTGCGAGCAGGTGTTTTGACATGTAACGGGTCCTCGTCTGATCAAAGTCGAGTCAAGAATTTGGGAGATGATACAACAACCTATTGGCTATAAACACGGACGTAATCGATCTCCATCCGTTGCGGCCAGATGTTCGCATCAACGCCCTGCGCGCCACCCCACGTGCCGCCCACAGCGATGTTCAGGAGTAGATGAAACGGTTGGTCAAACGGCCACTCTTTGTAATCCGCGGCGGGATTGGTCAGCCGTTCGTTCTTGAAAGTGAAGTATTGTCGCCCGTTGACGTAGGCCCGGATTTCTTCCGGCGTCCACTCAACCGAATAAACGTTGAACGCCGTCGTCGCGTTGGCAACGTCAGTCCGCGCTGTTTTGTGCGTCTTGATATTGTGGTTATACGACTTTGTATGCACCGACGCATGGACCACCTGCGGTTCGAAGCCGACCTGTTCCATGATGTCGATCTCGCCGCTGCTGGGCCAATTGCCATAACTCCACGTCGTCGGCAACATCCAGATCGCGGGCCACGCACCTTTGCCGGTCGGCAGTTTTGCGCGCACCTCGAAACGGCCGTACTTCCAATCGCCTTTTGTCTTGGAAACGAGTCGAGCGGAAGTGTATTCGTGACCGCGCCAATTGTCGCGTCGGGCTTCGATTATCAACAAGCCGTTTTCGACGCGCGCGTTCTCTTTGCGCCGGTCGCTGTAGAACTGCAACTCCTTGTTGCCCCAACCGTGACCGCCGACGTCATACGACCACTTCGCCGCGTTGGGCAGACCTTTGTAATTGAATTCATCAGCCCAAACAAGCCGCCACTGACCGGCGTCAGCGTCGCTCAAAACGGACTGTGAATAGCAAACACACTGCGCGGTAACGATCAGTAAGAGCAGGGCCAGCAGTCTCATGGTCTGTGAGGCTACCGCCTTAAAACGTACTTTGCAATCGTTGTTTAGCGGCGTTCGATCTCGTCGATGAAAAACTTCGACATCAAACCATTCGCGACGAGCTTGATCCCGTGTTCGCGCATTTGAGCCAGCAGTTGCTTGCCGTTGGTGTCAATGAAGCTCACGTCGGTGAGGTCGACCAGCGATGGCAGCGGTGCTTCGCCTTCGACGGCGCGGCGCCAGCACTGCTCCAGTTCGCCGACACATGGGCCGGCGAGTTTTCCTTCTATAAAGAGACTGATATCTCCAGCGTTGTTGCGAGTGGTGATGCGTAACACGGTGTATTCCCGCGGCCGCCATGTGCAAGTGCTTTGCCACAGTTGGGAGGAACTAATCGAC
>DASUOZ010000520.1:0-2761 GCA_036276375.1 Pyrinomonadaceae bacterium
GGGAACTTTCACGCTGACTGTGGTTTGATCGAAGGCCGCGAGCGTGCCGTTGGCCGTGACAGTTTCGCCAAACGGGGTTTCCGCGACCGGAGTAGTTTTCACTTGTCTGGGGGCTCGATTATCGCCGGCGCGGCTCTGCCGCTGTGAGGCCTGATAGTCGCTCTTGCACGACACGAAAAGCACGGCCGTGCACACGAATAGAAACACTTTCAGCGAGTCACACATCCGGTGGAGTTTAACACGCAGACGGGCCAACTAAATAATGCCGTCTATCTGCCACAAAGAGGCACAAGAAGCACAAGGATTCTGCGTAGGACATTTTGTGCCTTTTGAGCTTCTTTGCGCGATAACTCAAAAACCACGCCGGATCAGGTAGGACATCTTGATGAAGAACGTCCGCGCGTTGCGCCGGAAGCCGGGTACGACTTCTCGCGTGAACGGGTGCCGGCTGTCGTAGTTCAGGTCGTCGTTGTAACCGGCATAGAAAGCCGTGCCCGGGCTCGGCGTCCAGCCGAAAAGCGCTTGCGATCGCAGACGCGAGTTGAGCGTGTTGTAGTCGAGAATCAGCCGCGCAAAAGTGGCCTTCGTGAACTGATACGTGCCGCGCGTAGTCAGGATGTTGACGGCGAAGGCGACACGGTCCGTGTCGTAGCGTCGCAACCGCTGTGAGTTGATGCCAAACGAAGCGCGCAATTCATTCGTCGGTTGGTAAGTGATGTTGCCGTTGAACTGCAACAAGCTGCCGCGTCCGGGATCGAGTGGCGCCAACTGGCCCAACGCCAAAGCCGCCGGACTGACGCGTGGATACTTGTCGCCGTTGCCGAAGTCCAAATCGAAATGGCCCCAGCGATGCGTAACCTGCGCATTGAATTGGATCGTCTTGCTGAAGTTGGAACCGCCAAAGAACGAGAGGTGCTGCTTCTGCGAAGCGCGTTCATTGTTCTCGCCGTAGAAAGTACAGCCGTTGACGACCGCAAACGGATTGCACGGACGCGCTTCGCGGGTTGGTCCAAACTCGTGATCGAACAAACGCTCGTAACCCGGCTCCCACCACGCGCCGAGCCAACTGTTTCGCGGCAACTGCAACTCGATCAGGTTCTCGCTCTCCCAAATGTACATCCGTCCCTGCCAGTCGTAATCGACGTGATTCGCGGTATGAATGTGATAGGAGATGATCTTCTTCTTCGGGTTCGGATCGGAGTTGTAACGCAGAAACGCCAGGTTGAAGTTTGAATTGGTGCGCTGAAAAAATCCGACGTCCGTGCGGTAATCCCGCGTGAAACCCTCGCCGTAAATCTCCCAACCCCAATTCCGCCCAGACACGTTGTAATCAGCGGAATAGCCGAAACCGTTCCCGGTGCGATACCTGGTGCGACCTTCATCTGCATCGAAGAAAAAGTTGCGCGACGTAGTGCCGAGCGTTTGGAAACTGACGGTCGTCTGCTTGTCAACGCGGAAACGCCCGTCGAATCCGAGCACCTGATTGTGCTTCTCGATGAAGTTGTAACTCGTCGCCAGCATGCCGAGCGAGTTCTCTTTGCCGACGTCGCGTTTCAGACGCAACACGCCGATGTAGGCGTTCTTGTCGAGAACCTTCGCCGCATTACAGATCACGCGTGGATCGAGCTCGCGTCTTTCGAGACATCCATGCAACGCCCCGCGATCGTCCGCACTCAGGTTCCCCGGACCATTGTCGCTGGCCACCATGAACCCGAACGTGTTTTTTCCTTTCTTACCGGTGGTCTTCACCGCCAGATCGGGATCGACGATGGCGCGTGTGTGTACGGCCGTGATCGGCGTCTGAAAGATCTCGATGCCTTCGAGAAAGAACGGCCGCTTCTCCGGAAAGAAGATCGGAAAGCGCTGGTTAGCAGTAACGACGAGCTGATCGGCTTCGACCTGCGCGAAGTCGGGATTGATAGCGAGGTCTACAGTCACAGCGGAGCTCGGAATGAACTTCGCCGTCAGTCCCAGATCGAGTCCGACCGGTTCGTTCACGATGCGCCCGGGATCGGTCGAGACTGGCAGCGGGAAGAACGAACGCACGAAGCGCCCGTTTTGTGAAACAGTCACACTCGGAATCAATTCGAGTGTTCGTTCAACCGAAATGCCTTCGAGGCCCGTCAGATGTCCCGCCTGGCTGAGATTGCTGTCGATGCTGCGCGAAAACGGCATCCACGAGTCGAGCTCGTTTTCAAAACGCTTGATGCGCCGGAAGAAGTGCGCGCCCCACAGTTTTCCTTTGCCGGCTTCGAAACGCAGCGACTTGAACGGGATCGCGATCTCGACGTTGTAGCCGGTTTCGTGAACGATTCCTTTCGACTCCATCAATAGATCAACGCTGAAGTCTTCGCCGCGGCCTTCAGTCAGTATGCCGTCGCCCTGAATTCCCAGCGGATTGAAGAAGGCTTCGAATGCTTTTCGTTTGTCGTTGAACGTGTCCAGGAAGAAGCCGACGTAATCGTCCTGAAAGATACTGTCGCGCTTGGCGACGGTGGCTCGTACTTTGTCAGGCTCGTCAGTCGCTTTAAAAGCGATGTAAAGAAACTTTGAATCGAACCCGAGCAGCACTTCAGTTGGTTTTGAGGGCGGCGTGTTATCGCCGGGTTGAATCTGATAGAAGTCCTTCAACACGGCGGCGTTCCGCCAGACGTCGTCGTCGAGTTTTCCATCAATCACCGGCGGCTTATCAAAACGCGGAATCGTTACCGGGTTCGACTTCTCCGGCGGCAGAATAAAGCTCCCTTTGGCCGTCGCTGCC
>DASUOZ010000521.1:0-2497 GCA_036276375.1 Pyrinomonadaceae bacterium
TTCTAATGGTGGAAGTAGTTTTACTGGTCTGGATCAAAGACAGTCTGTTGCTGCAACTGCTGATGCTGCTGCGTCCAGTGGGCTCGATCAAGTTGTGGCAGATGTGCCGCTAGTTGATCACGCGGCTGTCGAGATCCTTCAGCGCGAGCCGATTCTTCTCACGCAACTCAAACATGCTCGAGCCCACCTGCATCTGCACTGATTGTGACAGCGCTATCTTTTTGAAAGCCGCATAGGGAATCGTCGCCTCGAGAGTCTCCACTTTAGTGTCCCACGTGCCGGGCTTCGCGCTTGCGGGTTGCATCCGGCCGAGCCGCAACGTTTCACTGTCGATCACGACCGACAAGTCACGCTGATCGTGTGGATGCAGGTGAACCCAGTCTTTGTTCTCGAAAAAGATCTGCAACTTTACCTGCTTCACGTAATTCAGTTGCGTACCCGGGCAGTGCAAGGTGATTTCCATGCTGACGCAAGCATCCTTGAACTTGTCTTTCAGACCGTCGCAGGTGACCTTCATTCTCTTCAGTCGCACCACGGTTTCGTAGGTGAACCCGTCGTACTTTGTTTCGATTTTGCCGCCGTGATCGATGGGCTTCACGCCTTTAGCGACGGGTGATTGGACCTGCGACAGTATTGCAGTAGGATGAGTCAGCACGAGGCTACAAACAAAAGCGAGAATAAGTTTCCTCATGAGATGGTTCTCCTGCGCCGGGAAGTATTGTTGAACTACTGAGGTGAGAAACTGGGACAGAACCCGTGGAGAGGCTCCTGAGGAAAAATAGCGAAGCGGGAAGCAAAGTGTCAATATGAAATCTTCTCTATCTAACGAGCATCTTTCAGACCTAATCGAGCCTTTGCGGCAGGCGAATGAAGATTTTGCCCGCCATTACGCGGGCGAAACCGGCAGGCGCCAGCCGGTTCACACTGTTTATGGCGGCGCACATCTTTTCAAAGCAGACTCCGCCCAGCGGCTCGGCTCCGTCGCGGAACGCGCTCTCGATCAGTTTGCGCCCGACTTTCTGACTTTTGCGCGCGCCCTCAACATTCGCGGCGCCGACCAGTTGCCGGAATCGATGGACGATGCGCCCGAGCTCGTAACCGATCTCGAGAAAGGCCCCGAACCCGTGCGGCGCGACCACAATTCAGCGTGGCTGGCGCACACGATCTACAACCGCGTTACCGAGAAGTTACGCCACGAGCCCGTCGAAGACTTCCGCATCGATTTCGAAGACGGCTACGGCAATCGTCCAGACGACGAAGAAGACGGGCATGCCGCCTCCGCTGCCGCTGAGGTCGTAAAAGGCTTCAAAGAACGATCGCTGCCGCCATTCATCGGCATTCGCATCAAGCCGTTCAATGAGGAACTACGGGCGCGCAGTTTTCGCACGCTCGACATTTTTGTTTCCACCCTCCTCGAGCAAAACAACGGCCAGTTGCCAAACAACTTCGTGGTGACGTTGCCGAAGATTACGATCCCGCAACAGGTCGCGACGCTGGCCTCGTTACTTGATCGTTTGGAGAAACAGACAGGACTCGCGGCCGGCAGTTTGAAGTTTGAAATGATGATCGAAACCACGCAGTCGATCATCAACAGCAACGGTCAGATTAACCTGCCGCTTTTGTTGGGCGCGGCAGAGGGGCGTTGCGTTGCCGCGCACTTCGGCACTTACGACTACACCGCCGGTTGCAATATCACCGCGGCCCATCAGCACATGATGCATCCGTCGTGCGATTTCGCGAAGAGCATGATGCAGGTTTCGTTTGCCGGCACGGGTATCTGGTTGTCCGACGGCGCGACTAACATTATGCCGGTTGCGCCGCACCGGTTTGTTGACGGTGGACCACAGCTAACACCGGAGCAGATCGAACAGAACCGCGCGGTGGTCCATCGTGCGTGGAAACTGCACTTCGATCACATTCAACACTCGCTGATCAACGGTTTCTACCAGGGCTGGGATCTTCATCCGGCGCAGCTTCCAACCCGTTACGCCGCCGTTTACGCGTTCTTCCTCGAGAGTCTTGCAGCAGCGTCAGAGCGGTTGAAAAACTTCGTCGAGAAAGCCGCGAAGGCGACGCTGGTCGGCGACGTTTTTGACGACGCCGCCACCGGCCAGGGACTGTTGAACTACTTCCTGCGCGCAATCAACTGCGGCGCGATCACCGAAGCAGAAGCTCTGAAACTCTCGGGTTTAACATTGGCCGAGTTGCGCTCGGCGTCGTTCGTCCAAATCCTGAAAAACAGGCAGGCCTTGTAAATATGAAACTAAAGATAGCAGCTCCATTAATCTTATCCGTGGCCCTAATGACTACCTTAACCGCACAAGATCAAAAACCCGCCGGCGGCGATCCGGAGCTGGCGAAAAAGATCGCGCGCTTCGCGCCGACGACTCTGACCGCCGACGTCTCTAAACTCTCAGCAAAGGATCGCCAGGCGCTCGAGAAGATCATCGCCGCCGCGAAGTTGCTCGATCCCTTATTTCTGCGACAGGTCTGGTCC
>DASUOZ010000522.1:0-2039 GCA_036276375.1 Pyrinomonadaceae bacterium
GGCGCCGAAGCCTGACCTCGAAGGTTGGACCCACTTCGCGCGGCACGCGGAAGACGCGGGCCTCGACTCGGTGCTGATTTCGTTCAGCCGCTACGAGCCCGATCCGTTTCTGGTGAGTTGCGCGTTGGGCCAGGCCGTGAAGAGGTTGAAGTTCATCATTGCTTACCGCTCGGGGTTGATGCAGCCGGCGACGTTTGTGCAGCAGATGAACACGGCCTCAGCGTTGTTGCAGGGCCGCGTGTCGTTCAACATCGTCGCCGGTAGTTCATCGGAAGAGCAACATGGCTATGGCGACTTTCTCTCGCACGACGAGCGTTATGAAAGAGCGGAAGAGTTCCTGGCGATCTGTAATGCTTTCTGGAACGGGGATCAAGAGGTGGATTTTAACGGCAAACACTATCGTGTTGAGCAGGGCCGTTTGGCGACGCCGTTTGTCCCCGCGGAGACGCGGTTGATCGGCTCAGATGGAGCCAGACCGGCGATCTACGTGTCGGGTCATTCGGAAAGATCGGAAGCGCTCGCTTACTCGCAGGGTTCATGTTGGCTGCGTGTGGCCGAAGCTCCGGAGAAGCTGGCGCCGATCGTCGCGCGCGCGCGCAGTCGCGGCATCGGCGTGTGTCTGCGGTTCTGTTTGTTGTGCCGGCCGACGCGTGAGGAGGCGATGAGCGTGGCGCAGAGTTTGTTGCCTGCGGATCGCAGCGAGAGTACGACGACGCTGAAAGACGATTCGCAGATGTATCGAGAAGGGAAGAGCCTGAAGGACGGCGCTCACTGGCTGAAGCCGTGGCTCTGGACCGGGCTCGTACCGCACTATGGTCCCGTTTGGACTACCGTGCTCGGCTCACCGCGCGAGATTGCGGACGCTTTGGTCGAGTACGGGCGGATCGGCGTAACCGAGTTCATCATCTCGGGCTGGCCCGAGGTCGAAACCGTCGACACGCTGGGCCGCGAAATAATTCCGTTGGTCCATGCGGCCACGCCGCAGGGAAGAACAGCATGAAGCTAAGGTTTCATTGGATGATGCCGAAGGGCGGCGAGGTCGGGATGAAGACCGCGCAGGAGACTTCGCGTGTCGCAACGACGAAGGCGAGTTCGCCCGCCGCGCTGCCAGACATGGACGGTTGGACCAGATTCACGCGTTGCGCGGAAGAAGCCGGCATCGAATCCGTGTTGCTTTCCTTCAGCCGCTACGAGCCGGACACGATCCTGATCGCGTGCGCGTTGGGCCAGGTCACGAGGAAACTCAAGTACATCGTCGCGTATCGCATGGGCCTGATGCAGCCCGCGACCTTCGTCCAACAGATCAACACGTTATCGGGATGCATTGAAGGACGCGTGAGTTTGAATATCGTTGCGGGTAGTTCGACGGTTGAACAACGCGGCTACGGCGACTTCCTCGATCACGACGAACGATACGCGCGCGCGGACGAGTTTCTCAGCGTGTGCCGCGCGCTGTGGGCCCCGGGGAATGTCGATGGAGACGTAAATTTCGAAGGAAGGTATTGTCACGTCGAGAACGGAAAGATCTACACGCCGTTTCAAGCGCCGGATCGAACCGCGCCGGAGATCTACGTGTCCGGCCATTCGCAGCAGGCGCAACATCTCGCACTCAGCCAGGGCTCGTGCTACCTGCGCTTGATCGACACCCCGGAAAAACTGAGCCCCGTAGTTTCACACTTCCGCGCGAACGCCATCGAAGTCTGTCTCCGATTGTGTGTAGTGTGCCGTCCAACACATGAAGAAGCGCTCGCTGCGGGTGAAGCGTTGTTGCCGTCCGAAGAGATCGGACGCGAAGAGCGCGGCATCCTCACGCGCAGCGACTCAAAAACATTAAAAGACGCCCTCGCCGCCGCCGACAACGTCGGCTGGTTAAACCGAAATCTGTGGGCGGGGCTCGTCCCGTACTACGGCTCATCAGCCATGACCTTGGTCGGCACACCGCAGGAGCTTGCCGACGCGTTTCTCGAGTACAAACGAATCGGGGTGACGCAGTTCATCATCTCCGGTTGGCCCAAGCTGGACGAGATGATGATCTTCGG